>JBEKWX010000110.1:0-9905 GCA_049512675.1 Terriglobales bacterium
ATGGGCATCGAGGCGTTCGCCGAAGCTGCCCTGTGCCTGCTTCCGGGCTGGCATGTCGAGGCGATTGAGGACGTAAACTTCCTGGCGCCGTTCAAGTTCTACCGGAACGAGCCCCGCCCGGTAACGGTCGAGGCAGTGATCCATCCGCACGAAGACGGCTTGATCGCGGATTGCCGGTTACTGGGGCGCCGGCCACTTCCGAATCAGACCGAGCCGCAAGTCACCACGCATTTCACGGCGCGTGTGCGACTGGTGAAACACGCGCCCGCGTTGGTGACCGTGCCGGCCCTGGGCCCGCCAGCCGGGCACATCATTGAAGCCGCCGACATCTACCGCCTCTACTTCCACGGCCCCGCGTACCAGGTTATTGAGCGGGCATGGTGGGATGGAAGTCGGATTGTTGGCCTGATGGCCAAAGGCCTGCGTAACAATCACCACCCATCCGGCCTGCCGACGCTCATGGCGCCGCGGCTGATCGAGCTGTGCTTCCAGACCGCCGGAGTCTGGGAAATGGGCATCGAGGGCCGCATGGGTCTGCCGCAGCACATTGATCGCGTCTCCTTATTGGTGTGCGATCCCGAAGAGGCGGAAGGCCAGTTGTATGCCGTGGTCACTCCCAACCCGTTGCAGGGAAGTTTCGATGCGGAGGTTGTGAATGCGAAGGGAACCCGCTACCTGCAGCTTAGCGGCTACCGCACGGTGGCGGTTCCCGGCGCCGTTGATGCTGGGCGGTTGGAAGCGTTGCGGGCGGCAATGTCATTGGAAACGGTCGCGGCATGATTCCTTCTGGCTTGCTAGCACGTGACGATCTGTCGAGGCATTTATGAATCTCGAATTCCAGCGTGTGGCGATCGTCAATCGTGGCGAGGCCGCCATGCGTTTCATCCACGCAGCCCGCGAGTTCAATCTAGAACATGGCACATCTTTGCGTACGATCGCGCTGTTCACCGAACCTGACCGCCATGCCATGTTCGTCCGCGAGGCGGACGAGGCGGTGTGTCTCGGTCCCGCTCAGGTCGTCGATCAAAACACGCAGCAGCTCAAGAGCAGCTATGTGGACTATGGCCGGCTGGAACGGGCGCTGACGGGCGCACGCGCGGACGCGGTTTGGGCGGGATGGGGCTTCGTCGCCGAGCACGCCGAGTTCGCGGACCTTTGCCGCGATTTAGGCATCGTGTTCATCGGCCCGGATGGCGAGGCGATGCGACGCGCGGGCGACAAGATTGCCTCGAAACGCCTGGCTGAGCAGAATCAGGTCCCGGTGGCGAACTGGAGCGGCGGCCCGGTGGAAACGGTCGCCGATGCCGAGCGCCACGCTGAGCGCTTAGGCTATCCACTCCTTATTAAAGCCACCGCCGGGGGCGGCGGTTCCGGGATTCGCCGGGTGCTTTCGTCCAGCCAACTTTCGGAAGCTTTTCACAGCGCCCGCGCCCAAGCGTTCAAGGCCTTTGGAGACCCAACTGTTTTCATCGAGCAACTGGTTCAGGGAGCACGCCACGTCGAAGTGCAAGTAATCGCAGACCACCACGGAACAACATGGGCCGTCGGCGTGCGCGACTGCACAATTCAACGCCGCCACCAGAAGGTTCTCGAGGAAGCGCCCTCGCCGGCGCTCTCTCGGGAACAAGATCAGGCGTTGCGGGAAGCGGCGGTGCGCCTGAGTCAGGCTGCCGGCTACAGCAATGCCGGCACCGTGGAATTCCTGTACCAACCGGAAAGCCGGCAATTCTTTTTCATGGAGATGAACACGCGCTTGCAGGTTGAGCATCCGGTGACGGAATGCACCACCGGGCTCGATCTGGTCAAGCTGCAGATCCATGTCGCGCGGGGCGGTCACTTGGAAGGCGAGCCCCCGCGCACCACCGGTCATGCCATCGAGGTGCGGCTGAATGCCGAGGATCCGGACAATGGATTTGCTCCCGCCCCAGGCGCAATTGGGCGGTTCAGAATTCTAACGGGGCCGGGAGTGCGGGTTGACACCGGCGTATTGGAAGGCGATGTCGTCGCCTCAGAGTTCGACTCGATGATCGCCAAAATCATCGCCTACGGGCAGAACCGAAAGGAAGCGCTTTCCCGGTTGCAGCGAACATTGCGTGGCAGCGTAGTTGTCATCAAGGGCGGTGCAAGTAACAAGGCGTTCTTGCTGGAACTGCTGAATCACTGTGATGTGCAGCGTGGAGAAGTCCATATCGGGTGGCTGGACCAGGTGGCGGCGAAGGGAGAGCACATCTCCAGGCGCTACGCCGACGTGGCTCTGGTACAGGCCGCGATCGAGGCCTACGATGCCCAGTTGGCCGTCGAGCAGACCCAGTTCTATGCCTCAGCCGTGCGCGGTCGGCCGCAGGTGCGGAGTGAGGTAGGCGGGACTACGGAACTACGCTATCGCGGGCATTCCTACTCGGCCAAGGCGTACCGCCTGGGCCCGCAACAGTATCGCGTCGACGTCGACGGATCGCGGATCAACGCCCACCTCGAGCGTCTGCGTCAGTATGAGTATTGGCTCACCGCCTTCGGGCAGCGTTTCCACGTTGTATCCGTGCCCCAGGGGTTGAGTTACCGCATCGATGTTAACGGCGTATCCCACCAGATCGACCGCGATGACGGAGGTATCGTGCACGCGCCGGCGCCGGCGGTGGTAGTTTCCATTGCCGTCAAACCAGGTGACACAGTTTCGGTCGGAGACCGCCTGGCGGTGCTGGAAGCGATGAAGATGGAGATGCCAGTCGTCGCCCCATTTTCCGGAAAAGTCCGGCAAGTGATGACCATGCGCAACGTGCAGGTGGACACGGGAGCGCCACTCCTGCAGATTGAACCCGATGCCGGCGACGATACGGTGGCCGCAGGGGAGCGTGTAGTTTTTGGCGCGTCACGCCGCCCGGATGGAAACGAGGATGCCATCCAACCCAACTGCCCCCAGAGCCTCGAAGAACTCCGCCAGCTCATGCTGGGCTTTGACGTGGACCCCAGGCACAGCACCCGGATGCTTGCCGAATGGGACCAGAGCTGCCCGGCGGACAGCGACGAAATAAGGCAGGCAGAAGACGAGATCCTCAACATCTTTGTGGACATCTGCTCATTGTTCCAGCGCGACCCGGAGGTAAACCATCGGGCGAGTAGCGAAGAGCCGAGCGCTGAGGCCCATCTGTTTTCGTACTTGCGCATGCTGGAGACGGGCGGCGAAGGACTGCCACCGGCCTTTGTCAGCGCGCTTCGCCGCGCTCTGTCACATTACGGCGTTCGAAGTCTGGATCGCTCGCCGGAGCTGGAAGAGAGCCTGCTCTGGATATACAAATCGCACCAGCGCGTGGAACAAAAAATCGCCCCGGTCATGGGATTGCTGGAACGGCGTCTGCGGTCCGTTCAGAGCCTTGCTCCGCAGGCTGCAGAATCACTGCGGACGCTTCTCGACCGCATGATTGTCATGAGTAACGGGCGTTTCCCGGCGGTCAGCGACCTGGCCCGGGAAGTACGCTATCGCTACTTTGATCAGCCGCTGTTTGAGCAGGCGCGCAAGCAGGTCTATGAGCAGGTGGAGGAGCAACTTGCTCACTTGGCTGCACATCCTGATGCCGCCGACCGCCACGAGCGAGTCCGTGTGTTGTTGGAATGTCCGCAGCCTCTCGTGGCATTGCTTTCCGCCCGTTTCGCGGCTGCTGACCCCGCCATGCGCAGGCTGATGCTGGAGGTGATCACGCGGCGCTACTATCGAATCCGGACGCTTGAAAACCTCCGCACTCTGGAGGTGGATGGACAATGTTTCGCATCGGCCGAATACGATCATGAGGGGAAGCGCATTCGTGCCTTTACCACGCACGCGGAGTATTCGCGGCTCGCTGAAGGGATGCGCGCTCTCTTTCCCTTGATCGCGCAGGTGCCGGCCGACCATGACATCGTTATTGACCTCTACGCGTGGCATTCGGGACGGCTGGGCGATCCCGATGTCACGCAACAGGAAGTTCAGTCAGCGCTCAACCAAACTGGTTTTCCCCGTTCCATCCGGCGCATCGTGGTGGAAGTCGCCGGCCCGGTCCATGTGGACTCCGTCCACGCCCAAGGCGCGGGCGGAATGCAGCATTTCACCTATCGACTCAGTGGGAATGCCTATGCAGAGGAGAAGCTCTATCGCGGGTTGCATCCGATGATGGCCAAACGGCTGCACCTCTCGCGGCTCAGCAACTTCAACATTGAGCGGCTGCCTTCGGTGGAGGACGTTTACCTGCTTCATGCTGTCGCCCGCGATAACCCGAAGGATGAGCGGCTCATCGCCTGCGCGGAAGTACGCGATGTAACGCCCTGGCGGGATGAGACGGGGCGCATCGTGAAATTGCCGCACTTGGAGCGCATGCTGACGGAAGCGATCGCCGGCATGCGGCTGTTTCAGTCACGGCGGCCAGCCAATCAGCGCCTCTATTGGAACCGGATACTGCTATACGTGTGGCCGCCGCTCAATCTTCAGCGCGACGAATTGCGCGACATGGTGCGCAGACTGTCGCCCGCAATTGAAGGCCTGGGGTTGGAACAAGTAGTAGTGCGTGCCCGTATTCCCAGTCCGGCGACCGGGGAATTGCGCGACATGGTGGTGCGCATTTCGAGTCCGGCCGGTACCGGGATGCTCATTACCTTCCGGCCCGCAGACAAATTGCCGCCCATCAAACCGCTGACCGAATACGAGCAAAAAGTTGTCCGCATGCGCCAGCGTGGACTCATCTATCCGTACGAAATCATCAACTTGCTTACACCCGCCCAGAAACACACGCGGGCCGAATTTCCTCCGGGTGATTTTGTGGAGTACGATCTCGACGCCGACGGCGGTCTGGCTCCTGTCGAGCGTCCCTATGGTCAAAACAAAGCGAACATCATCGTTGGCGTCATCCGCAACTTTACGAGCAAGTATCCCGAGGGCATAACGCGGGTCATGTTGCTGGGAGATCCGAGCAAGGATCTTGGGGCCCTCGCCGAACCGGAATGCCAGCGCATCATCGCAGCCATTGAACTGGCCCAGGAAATGGGTGTGCCGCTGGAGTGGTTCCCCATCTCGGCCGGCGCCAAGATTTCGATGGACAGCGGCGTGGAGAACATGGATTGGATTGCGCTCGTCCTGCGCCGTCTGGTGGAGTTCACTCAGGCAGGCGGGGAGGTGAATCTCATTGTGAATGGGATCAACGTTGGGGCGCAGCCCTACTGGAACGCCGAGGCCACCATGCTCATGCACACACGGGGCATTCTGGTCATGACGCCGAAGGCAGCGATGGTGCTCACGGGCAAGCGCGCCCTTGATTATTCTGGAGGCATCTCAGCCGAAGACAATCAAGGCATTGGCGGGTACGACCGCATCATGGGCATCAACGGCCAGGCGCAGTACTGGGCACACGACATTGATGAAGCCTGCCACCTCCTGTTCCGCCACTACGATCACACCTATGTGGCGCCGGGTGAGCGGTTCCCGCGACGGGCGGAGACGACCGATCCCATCGGCCGGGACGTGCAAGCCTATCCTCACGGCGGCGAGGAAGGCTTCACATGTGTAGGCGACATACTGTCGGACGTGACCAACCACGGGCACAAGAAATCTTTCGACGTTCGCACCGTGATGATGGCAGCCATCGACCAGGACCATGCACCCCTGGAACGCTGGGCTGGCATGCGCGCAGCGGAGACGGCGGTGGTTTGGGATGCGCATCTCGGCGGCTATCCCGTTTGTCTGATCGGCATCGAATCACGACCGGTGACACGGCTAGGATTTGTCCCAGCCGACGGGCCCGATCAGTGGTGCGCTGGAACGCTCTTTCCGCTATCGTCCAAGAAAGTCGCACGCGCGATCAACGCGGCCAGTAATAACCGGCCGGTCGTGCTTCTGGCCAATCTGTCGGGGTTTGATGGCTCGCCGGAGTCGATGCGCAGGCTCCAGCTTGAGTACGGCGCCGAAATCGGCAGGGCGGTAGTGAACTTCAAAGGCCCCATTGTGTTTTGTGTGATCTCCCGTTATCACGGCGGTGCTTACGTGGTTTTCTCACGTGCGCTGAACGCGAATCTCGAAGTAGCGGCTTTGGAGGGCACGTACGCCTCCGTCATCGGCGGCGCGCCGGCGGCGGCCGTTGTTTTCGCCAGTGAAGTCGACGCCCGAGCCCGCAAAGACCCGCGTCTCCAGGAGTTCACTGGGGCGATGGCCAAGGCCGAGGGCGCGGAAAAAGGACGGTTGCGTGCCCAGTGGGAAGAAATCTTTAAAGTCGTACACTCCGAGAAGCTGGGTGAGATGGCCGCCGAGTTCGACCGCGTGCACAGCGTGCAACGGGCCCTCGCCGTAGGCGCGCTGAATCACATCATTCCGCCCGCGAACCTGCGGCCGTATCTCATCGATGCAGTGCAGCGGGGAATAGGACGGGAAGAGGGAGCGAAATTCGAGAAGCCGCGAGTTCCAGCTGAAGTAGCGGCCTAGGTGGATTTGATGGAGGTATATTGGCTCGAACAGACTGAAGCAGATGTGCCGGCGGAGAATGCCTGGCTCAGCGCTGACGAGATAGCGCGACTAAACGGCATGCGCTTTGCCAAACGGCGCACCGACTGGCGGCTGGGACGTTGGACGGCGAAACGCGCTTTGGCCTGTTACCTGAATCTGCCCGCTCATCCCCACGTCCTTAGGAGAATAGAAATCCGTCCGGCGCCGTCCGGCGCACCCGAGGGCTTTCTCGCCAACCAACCAGCGGTTGTGACTATCTCACTCAGCCACCGGGCCGGCAGAGCTGTTTGCGCGGTGGCGCAATCCGGCGTCGATTTGGGTTGTGACTTGGAAGCGATTGAGCCGCACAGCGACGCCTTCCTCTCCGACTATTTCACGGCCGAAGAGCAGACGCTGGTTACGCGGGTGCCTGCCACGGACCGGGCTCGGCTTTTGACGCTGCTGTGGAGCGCGAAGGAGAGTGCGCTCAAAGCACTGCGCACCGGACTTCGACTCGATACCCGGAGTGTGATCGTTAGTCCCGACGACGAGTCATTCGACTTCAACGGCTGGAGCCGGTTGCAGGTTCGCTACATCGACGGCCCGATCTTTCATGGCTGGTGGCAGCATACCGATAACATCATGCGCACAGTGGTCGCCAATTCACCACTGGATTCCCCGATTCCCTTGAAGATCCCAGTTTATTTATCCGACCGGGTTGCGCTGTGCACGTAGAGGGCTGGTGATGCATGTCCTCGAAGATCCATTTCCGTGGCCCGATTCGATACCAGCTTAGGAGCATGGCGGAGTTGGGCGCATCGATCCTCGAAGTGTTTGTCCGCCGGATGCTCAAGGGCCCGCGGCGGCCAGGGTGGAACTGGTTTGTGGAAGTGGCCACGAGATTGGCGAAGAAGCAGGTAAACACCGCCTTCAACATGCGTGATGTAAAGGAGGCACGCCGTTATTTGGATTCGGTGGCGTTCAACTCACCGGAGTTGTCAGAGGTAACCATCAGAAACGCTGTGCATGAGAAGTTCAGGGGAAGCTGGTTCTCCTGCAGGAACGCGGAATCGCCGGTGACTGTCTTATATTTTCATGGCGGCGGATACTCCTTTTACCCTCAGGCTTACTGCAGCTTTATCGCGCAGATCACACTGGCGGCAAAATCGAGGACGTTTGCGCTCGATTATCGCCTTTCTCCTGAGCATCGTTTCCCAACGCAGCTTGACGATGCGCTCAATACCTACCAATGGTTGCTGGAGAGCGGCACCGATCCTGACAATCTGATCCTCGCCGGAGACTCGGCCGGTGGCAACCTGGCGCTGGCTTTGCTCTTGCAGGCGCGCGATTTGCAGCTCCCGCTGCCGGCATTAGCCATTGCTCTCTCTCCGCCAACCAACTTCGACCTCGAAATCGTTGGCAATGAGTTTGACTGGATCGACAAGCCGGCGCTCCTGCGGTGGAGGGACTGGTTTTGCGACCCGGCACAGCGCCGGAACCCGCTCGTCTCGCCGCTATGGGCTGACCTGCGCAACCTTCCACCTATTTATATACAAGCCGGGTCCGCCGAGATTCTGTATGACAGCATTAGGGCATTCGCCGATCACGGCAAGAATCAGGGAGCGGATGTCGTCCTCGAAAGCTGGGAAGACATGAATCATGACTTCCAGATCTTCGGACACGAGGCGTCGCAGAGCGCCGACGCGCTGCGACGGTTTGGAGAAGTCATCGACGCCCGGGCCCGAGGGCGGGAGAAAAAGGAAGCTATTTCGTGCTGAACGGGAGACAAATTTGGACCGCCAAGCCTTAAGTTGCGGCTTTGCTGGAACCATGAGCGGCTTCGGCCAAGCGTATCGCCCTCTCGTGCAACTCCCACGACTGAATGGCTTTCTGACATCCTTCTCGCGCCAGATCCGTATTCAGTTGTCTCTCCGCTTCGTCGAAGGTGTCTTCCGCAGCCATTCTGGCCTGGTAGGCTGCGTCATCCGCTTCTTTCACCTTCTTGGCAAAGAGTCTAACTTGAGGATCAATGGCCTGAGATGCGGGTTCGCTTTGCCGGCGGGTTCGAGCGCCACCTGCTTTCGCCGCCAACGCTTTGTAGGCGGCTTTCACGTCGCTGCTCCAGCGTGCCTTAACCGCTTCGTTCAATTTGTCCAAGGCAGCATTGGCCTGGTCGGCGGTCTCTCGTACTCTGCGCTTTTCAAACAGCCACCTGAAAACCGACCAGTCCACGGCTTCAATCATCAGCGCCTTGGCCTCTTCGACCTCGGGGAGTTTTCTCACGGCGCACTGACCATAATCTGGCACAACCGAAAAGTCCAGCGCGACGGCGGTGTGGTTTTACCGGGGAAGGCAATTGCAGCAGGCATATAGTTATGACGCTCCGCAACGAGCAACATCAATTCGATTTCGACTTTATCGTCATCGGCTCGGGCTTCGGCGGCAGTGTTTCAGCCCACCGGCTGGCGGAGAAGGGCTACAAAGTTGCCGTCATGGAGATGGGCCGCCGCTGGACGCCGGCCAATCTCCCGCGCACCAGTTGGTCCATCCATCGCTGGTTCTGGCGCCCAAGACTCGGCCTGCGCGGCTTTTTCAACATGCGGTTGTTCAGGCATGTAGCCATTTTCCACGGCTGTGCCGTGGGCGGCGGATCGATCACGTACGCGGGCACCTTGCTTCCGCCTCCTGAGAAAGTGTGGGAATCGGGAACGTGGAGTGGCTTGGCCGATTGGAAAACGGAAATGCCCCGGCACTTCGAAACCGCCGAGCGCGTCCTGGGGGTTACGGAAAACAAGATCCTCGGTCCTGCCGACCTCTTGCTGAAGCGGGTTGCAGAAATCTCCGGGGCAGGGAACACCTTCTACCCCACGAAGGTGAGCATCCTCCAGTCGGCGGAAGGAGAACCGCCCGGCCAGACCTGTCCTGATCCATTTTTCCAGGGAGAAGGTCCGTCGCGATCCACGTGCATCGCCTGCGGCGGCTGCATGATGGGCTGCCGCTACGGTGCCAAAAATACGCTGGATCTTAACTACCTTTACCTGGCTGAAAAACACGGGGCGCACGTTTTCCCGGAAACCAAAGTTGTGAACGTGCGACGGTTGGATGTTCGGAGCGATGGTAGCGCCGGATACGAAGTTTCCACCGTGAAGTCCACCGCCTGGATTCGCCGCCAGTCCCGCCGGTTCACCTGCCGAGGAGTGATCTTCTCGGCATCTGCTCTCGGAACGATGGAGCTTCTGTTTCAGCTTAAAGAAAGAGGGTCATTGCCGGCCATCAGCAGCGAACTGGGCAAACACGTACGCACCAACTCCGAATCGCTCATTGGAGCACGCGTACCGGGCTGCAAGCAGGACTTGTCGCAAGGCATCGCCATCGGCTCTGGCATCTACATTGACGAGCATACGCACATTGAAGCCGTCCGCTACCCCAGTGGCTCCGACGCCATGGGCCTTCTCACCACCATGCTGAC
>JBEKWX010000111.1:0-9861 GCA_049512675.1 Terriglobales bacterium
TGTCGCTGATCTGAACAAAGCTGAAGTCCCCGCCTTTGCCGGCTTTTCGATCATGGCTCTTGGCGAAGGCCCGGGACACCGGAATGCCGCCGCTCATGGTCCAGACCAGCCCCGTGCCTGTCCATGCCATGCACTTCAAGAACCCGCGACGATCAACGCCATCGTTGTTGAGGTCTTGCAACTGCTGATCGATAAGATCTTGCTTTTTGTCTGGCATTTGCCCTCCGTGGTTTGTAGCGTTCTGTGGTGATAACTGGCGCGAGTCGTTTTTATTCCAGCGATTTATTCCCCTCGCCCAGTATTCGACTCGACTCGTCTAGCCTGGTCCGTTTACACCGCTGAGAAATCCGCCGAGATGCCCCGTCAGCCCCACAATCAAGACCGCGAGCGCTTCGATCGGCAGGCGGTACTTGGGCAATGATCTCTCCGGGAACCGCCGCACCCGCCAGTGGATCCAAAACACCAGCCAGATCATCACACTCGATACGCTTCCGAAGATCAGGTGCATTCGCAGAATCCCTTTTAGCTTTTGCCCCTCGAGCGCCCACTGCCACGCCGCCAGCCCGGACGCCACCACCGGCACCGTCGAAATCGCGGCTAGCAGCAAATTGAAATAGGCTGCGGCAGCCAGCGTCTGGTTCTTCCTCCACTCCGCCATGTAATCGAATGCCACCGCCGCGAGAAACAGTGCAATGGGGAAGTGAACCAGCACCACATGTTGCGCGTGCTTGGCCAAGAGTGCCGTCTTGAGATCGAAAGGATTTACCATCGCGCTACCCCTTCTAAGATTGAATGAATTGCGGGCTGCGACGAACTTGGCTTGACGAGGCCAAAGCCGCCGCAACCCGCGAACCTGTTATTGGCCTGTCCGTCGTGAAGGCGTCGTGCCAGCCTGTGCCTCCTCAGGACTGCTGCCCTCCACGCGCAAGAGCATCGCGCTGCCCTTGCCGACTTGCACCGCTTTGCCGCTGGAGCTCAAAGTGACTTCACCAAACCGATCGGTGCGTCCGGAATGGAGGATTGTCAGGTCACCGAATCCGTATGCGCCGCAGGCATTCACGGAGAAGAGCCAAAACGCTTGCGGACGGGCATTGCCGTCGGTGGTGCCATGGCATGGCGTCCCCAGATCCTGTCCCACATAAGCCAGCACGCCTTGGCTGGTATATTTCCCCACGACCTGCGATCCCACCATTACCGTCCCACCGTTACCGTAAGAAATCTGGTCGCCTCCGATTTGAATTTGTTCGTCGGGATAATCGATCAGGGTTAGCTGCGGTGTGGCAGCAAATACTGCGGACCCTGACGCCACCGCGCGCAGGTTGGTGGTAACAGGGATGGTCTGGTTGCCAAGCCGTACTTGGTCGAATTGAAATGAGATCTTCGATTCGTCAGATCCCTTTCCAGGAGTAATGGCGTCGACGACATGCCCGGTCACCCTGGAGCCGGCACGCAGGGTTTTTCCCATGCCCAACGGCACGTCCTGCATGACCGTGGCCGTGATCGCGCCTCCGCTTCCGCTCTTGTCCGAGCGCAAGGTGGAATTCAAGCTGACGGGAATAATGGTGCCCGCCGGAATCGATTCTGCAGATCGTGCGTTCTGCTCTGGGGCGGGTTGATCGTCCTGTTTCAGATCTTGCCCTGTCCCGGCATGCAGGTACATCGGCAGCATGCACAACGCCAGGCCCAATATCCTCAAGTTGTTTTTCATTTTGCTCCTCCTAGGAATTGCTAAAGAGCGTGTGGTTCTTCCGCACCAGAATTTCCTCGGTGACTCCAGTTCGCTCTGTGACTCGTTGTGCAGAACCGACAGCAGTCGGCTTTATTCCACGGCAAATATTTATGAGTTATGGGAATAAAACGACCGTCTACTGGTTTACCCTTGTGTGCGTGCCGGAGGAAAGCTTGCCATCGGAGTCGTTCGAGCAGCTGGCCATGCCTCACTTCGAACGGCTCTATAACTTTGCCTGCTGGCTGACCGAGAACCGGCAAGAAGCCGAGGACCTTGTGCAGGAGACTTATGCCAAGGCGCTTAAGGGGTTTTCCTCGTTCCAGCCGGGCACGAATTTTCGCGCCTGGATCTACAAGATCCTGCGGAATACTTTCCTGACCTCGCGCACGGGACTAAAGGCGACCTCGATCGTCCAGCTCGATCTTGAGGGCGAAGAGGAAACCTTGCCGGCGGTCAAAGAAACGCCAGAGAGCATCCTGCTGCAGCGTTCGGATGGTCAGCTTGTGCAGCAGGCTTTGGAGCAACTGCCCGTTGCCTATCGCGAGATTCTGCTGCTGTGTGAAGTCGAAGAGATGTCGTATCAGGAAATCTCCGCCGCGCTTGCCATCCCGATGGGCACGGTGATGTCGCGTTTATCGCGTGCCAGAAAAACGCTACGCGATGGCCTAAGGCCACGGTTTCAAAAAGGGTGAACCAAGAAAGAATGAACCAACCGGTGAACTATGGTTTGTGAGTCATGGAAGGCAAAACTCGACACTTACCTAGACGGTGAGCTCCCAGAGCAGGAGATGCGCACCTTCGACGCTCATGTGCGCAGCTGCCCCTCTTGCTCGGCAGATGCCCTTACGCACGTACAGATGAAGCGCGCGATTCAAGTCGCTGGAAAGCGTTTCACTCCCAGTACTGATTTCCGGAGACGGATAGAGCGGAGCATTGCACCCCGACCGCAGCGCAGTTTCCGTCTGGGATGGATGGTAGCCGCGGCGGCAGCCGTGATTCTCGTGGTCGGGGCTACAACTTCAACCTACATGGGAACCCGCTCCGGCAGAGACCAGGCTCTCCGAGATCACGTCTACAGCGAGATTGCCGACTTGCACGTGGCTACCCTGGCCAGCTCATCGCCGGTGGATGTGATCTCTACCGATCGACACACGGTGAAGCCCTGGTTCCAGGGAAAAATCCCCTTCGCATTCAATTTGCCGGAACTCCAGAACTCCGGGTTCTCTCTACTGGGAGGCCGGATGACCTATCTTGATCAAATGCCGGGCGCCCATCTCATCTACGATGTGCGGAAGCACCATATTTCCGTGTTCGTGTTCCAGGAACGGTCGTTATCATCGAAATTCCCAGCCAGCTTGGACGAGAATTCTCTCTCGCCGAAGCAACTGCCGTTCAACATGGAAACATGGACCCAAGGCGGCCTTCGCTATTTCGTGATCGGCGACGCGAGTGCCGCGGACATCGATAGTCTTGCGAAATTGTTTAAAGCCGCGTCATAGATTTGACGTCCGTAAATCGGATGCCCCTTACCGAATGCGACACAATGGTTAAGGCACAAACTTATAGCCCACGGTGTGTACTGTGAGAAGGTGTGACGGGTGCGAAGGGTCGCTCTCCAGTTTCTGCCGTAGCCTAAGGATGTGGTTTCCGGGGGCAGCCCCTCATGTATAGCAAATCTTGCTCGCGCCTACGCCGCATCCGGCAGTAGGAGCGAAGCGGAAAAGCTGCTCAGCGATCTGAAGAAGCGCTCGAGTCCTAGAGCTTCTCTTGCTTCACAGATTGCCCTTGTATATGCAGCGCTCGGGGACAGAGATCAAGCCATGAATTGGCTCGAAAAAGGTTACGAAGAACGATTTAACCCCGGCGTCCTGCTGCGGCCAGGCTTCGATCCTCTCCGCTCCGACCCGCGCTTCCAGAACCTTGTGCACCGCATTGGCCTGCCCGGGTGAGATCTACTTTCCTTGTGCTTTAGTTGCGGCGATGCCGAACCATCAGTATTCCTGAGACGTCCGCGAGTCGTTTGCGATCCCCTGCAGTCACGCCGCGAAGTGATTCACGTCACTGCCCTGCTGGACTCCGTTCCTTCACAGTGATATTAGGATTGGTTTTCTATTTTTGATCGTTTTTCTATTCGGAGGAACAGGAATGTCGGCGGCCGAGTTAGCTTCGGTGCAGATTTCTTCGGAGGAAATCAAGGCTGGACTTTCTGCGTCGATCGACAGCCGGCGCATCCTCATCCGTCCGATCGACCTCATCGCTTCCGCTTCGGATGCCAGTTTCTATCGTCTGATTCCGAAAGCGGTTGTGCAGACCCAAGGACTGGAAGAGATACGAGCGTTGTTTGCATTCAGTCAGCGACAGCGCATATCCATGACATTTCGCGCCGCCGGTACGAGCTTGTCGGGACAGTCAATCTCCGACGGCCTGCTGGTGGACATCGCCCGGAATTGGCGAGCGGTCGAGGTCGAAGATGGGGGCAGGCAAATTCGGGTGCAGCCGGGCGTGGTCGGCGCGCGTGCCAACCTGGCGCTTGCGCCTTATCGTGCGAAAATCGGGCCGGATCCGGCGTCAATCGCAACCTGCACCATGGGCGGTATTCTCTCCAATAACTCCAGCGGTATGTGCTGCGGCGTCGAGCAAAACGCCTATCACACCCTCAAGTCCATGAAGTTCATGCTGCCTTCCGGCACAATCATTGACACGTCGCAGCCTGATGCGGACGCGGAATTTCATGCGCGCGAACCGGAGCTGGCGCGCGGCGTTCTGGATTTGAAGCAAAAGCTGGAACAAAATGCCGATCTGCGCGAACGAGTGCGCAACAAGTACAAGCGAAAGAACACAACCGGTTACTCGCTGAATGCCTTCCTCGATTTCGACACCGCCGTCAACATTTTCCAGCACGTGCTGATCGGAGCCGAGGGAACCTTGGCCTTTATCGCAGAAGCCGTATTGAACACTGTCCCCGATTTGCCGGTAAAGTACACGGGACTTTTGTTGTACTCCGATTTGTACGCGGCTGCCGATTCCATTGTCCCCTTACGCACGGCTGGCGCCAAAGCGCTGGAGATCATGGACCGGGCTGCTCTGCGCTCGGTCGAAGATCAAGCAGGCATACCGGCATCGATCAAAACATTACCCGACGGAGCTGCAGGACTGCTGGTCGAATTCCAATCCGCCGAGGAAAACAGTCGTTCCGAGTTGGAAGCGCTGACCAAGGATGCGGTCGCCGGACTAAAGCTGTTCGAGCCCGCGCGCTTTACGCACGCCGCTGCCGAGCAGGCATTGCTTTGGAAGATTCGTTCCGGAATGTTTCCGTCCGTCGGCTCGGTGCGTCAGAGCGGCACGACTGTGATTATCGAAGACGTTGCGTTTCCGGTGGAGAGCCTGGCCGATGCGGCGCACGATCTCAACCGCCTGTTTCGCAAGCACGACTATTCCAATGCCATAATTTTCGGCCACGCCAAAGACGGCAACCTGCATTTTGTTATCACCCAGAGCTTCAACGATCAAGCGGCGATTGATCAGTACTCCCGCTTTATTAACGATCTAGTCGAAGTCGTGGTAGATCGCTACGATGGCGCGCTGAAGGCAGAACATGGCACGGGGCGCAACATGGCTCCGTTTGTGGAGACGGAATGGGGGAGCGACGCCTACGAGATCATGCGCCAACTGAAAAAGCTGGCCGATCCAGACAATCTGCTCAATCCAGGAGTAATCATCAACGCTGATCGAAAGGCGCACCTCGCCGATCTCAAGCGCTTTCCGTCTGTCGAGGCGGAGATCGACAAGTGCATCGAGTGCGGCTACTGCGAACCCAAGTGTCCCAGCCGGGAACTGACTCTAACGCCCCGTCAACGCATTGTCGTGCGTCGCGAGATGGCCAGACAGCAAGAGGCTGGTAATGGCTCGGGACTCTGGAACGCATTGGATCGTGAATTCCCTTACATGGCGCTGGATACCTGCGCCACCGATGGCCTTTGCGCCACGGCATGCCCGGTGAATATTGATACCGGGAAACTGGTGAAACGTTTCCGCAGTCTTCGCGCTTCCGCCGGAGCCCATGACTGGGCAGTCCGCATTGCCAGTAATTTCAGTTCCGCAGAAAGCGGGCTGCGCTGGGCACTGCGCCTTGCCCACGCGGCAGAAAGAGTAGTCGGCGTCAGGGGTATGCAATCGCTCACTCGTGTGATGAAACGCTTTGCCGGAGGGAACCTTGGCGAATGGATGCCGGATACCCCCTTCGCAGCAGGAAGAGTCCCCACCACTAAGAAGGAAGGCGCTCACGCGGTTTACTTCCCAGCGTGTATCTCGCGCATCATGGGCCGGTTGCCCGCCGAGCCCAAAGAAAAGGGCCGGTCTCTCATGGAAGTAACCGTGGAGTTGGCCCGACGGGCGGAAGTACCAGTGTATATTCCATCCGACGTCGCCGGAACCTGTTGCGGTATGCCGTTTTCTTCCAAAGGATTCACTCGCGCTCATGCGATCGCGGCGAATACAGCAGTCGAACGGTTCTGGCGATGGTCCGACCAGGGAACACTGCCGGTCGTGATCGATACCAGTCCGTGCACCTATACCCTTAGGACGGCGCGAGATTATCTGACTCCTGAAAACCAGGGGCGCTTCGATCAATTGAGAGTACTGGATGCCATCGAGTTCGTACACGATGAACTGTTGCCCAAGTTGAAGGTGAAAGCGAAAGTCAACTGCGTCGCGCTGCACCCGGTGTGCTCGGTCACGAAGATGGGGATCACGGCGAAGCTGGAAGGCATTGCGAAAGCGTGCAGCCAGGAGGTATTGATTCCGGCGGATGCTGGTTGTTGTGCCTTCGCGGGCGATAGAGGTTTTCTGTTCCCCGAACTGACACAATCCGCCACCCACTCGGAAGCCGCCGAGGTCAGGGCAAAGCACCCCGACGCCTGTTACTCCAGCAGCCGCACCTGCGAAATCGGGATGACCCGAGCCACGGGCCAAGTCTATCGTTCTTACATGTATCTGCTGGAGAAGGCAACGCGCTGACTCTAGCCGTTGCTGCCATTTGTCGTCTGCTGTATCTCTACAAACCCGAGACGCCTAGTTTCAAATGCCGCCGGCCGCGGCGCCCACGCATCTGCTGGATCCGGCGCTGCGCTCCCCTAACCTTTAGTATCCCGTAGTATCCCGGCTCTTCGTCTTCCCGTTACCTTTATAACCATGTTCATATTCTGCGCATCAGGGCATCCCTTTAGCGATGCCGCAAGTCCTCCGCAATCAAACGCCCCTTTAGGGGCTGGGGTGTGACCACCCCCCTTGCTCTGTCTCCGCACCCTATGTTTGACTTCCAAGTGGACCAGGAGGCCCGTTCCTGCATGGCCGAAGTCGAAACCAAGTCTCTCCCCGAAAACGCGTATCAACCGTTGAAGCCCGGCGAATCCTACCCGCCCATCGTGCCCGCGGCAGCGCATCTGCCCGAGCTAACCACCCGATCCATCGCCTGGGGCATCGGCCTCTGCGTAATCTTCACCGTCGCATCCGCATATTCGGGACTAAAAGTAGGACAGGTAATGGAATCGGCCATCCCGATTTCGATTCTGGCGATTGGCCTCGCCCGTCTTTATCCGCGACGCTCCAGCCTGCTGGAGAACGTGATCATTACCGGCATAGGCGGAGTCGCCGGATCGGTCGTGGCCGGCGCCGTGTTCACCGTTCCCGCGTTATATATTCTGAAGCTCGATCCTCATCCCGTAGAGACGATTTTTATCTGCCTCGCTGGCGGATGTCTCGGCGTTCTCTTCCTGATTCCCCTGCGCCGCTATTTCGTGCGCGATATGCACGGCTTGCTTCCGTACCCGGAGGCAACTGCCATAGCGGAAGTGCTGGTCACCGGCGAGAAAGGTGGATCGCAAGCCAAGCTGCTGCTGCAAGCGACCGCGATCGCGGGCATCTATGACTTGTTCGTGACCACATTCCAGGTGTGGAAGGAGTTCGTCGATTTTCAGTTTGTGCCCTTGTTTCGAACCTTGTCCGACCGTGCGCGCATGGTGTTCAGTTTTGACGCCATCGGCTTCATCCTCGGCCTGGGCTACGTGATCGGTCTGCGCAGTTCCCTGATCCTTTGCGCCGGAGGCGTGCTCTCCAATTTTGTGCTCGTCCCGCTGATATGGTTCATCGGCAGTCACCTGGACAGCGCCGTCTACCCCGCAACCATTCCGATTTCGCACATGACTGCGGTGCAGATCTATCGCAGCTACGTTCGCTTCGTAGGCGTCGGAGCCATCGCCACGGCAGGCATATTCGGCATAGTCAAGTCATTGCGCATTGTGGCCGGTTCGCTGGGAATTGCGCTCCGCGTATTCCACAAGAGCGAAGCCGTGACCCCGGAGCGCACTGATCGCGACATCCCGATGATTTCCATCTTCCTGGGAATAGTAATCGGAGCCATAGGAGTCGCCCTACTCCTCGGCCATCTGGCCGCCTCCTGGACGGTGGTTGCCATCGGCCTTTTGCTCACTCTAGTCTTCTCGTTCTTCTTCACAGCCGTGGCCGCAAATGCCATAGCTACCACCGCCCGCAATCCCGTTTCCGGGATGACGATGCTCACCATTATTATTTCCTGCGCCGTGTTGCTGAGGTTCGGGCTATCGGGAACGACCGGCATGTTCTTCGTGATGGCGATCGCAGGCATGGTGTGCACCGCCTTATCCGTCTCCGGCCAGACCATCACCGACCTCAAAGCCGGATACTGGCTGGGCTCGACCCCCTCCGCGCAGGAGAAGGTGAAGTTCCTGGGAGTAATAGCTGCCGCCATCGCGGTTGGACTAACGGTCGTGATGCTGGCTCGCACCTTCCAGTTCGGAGAAGCCTTGCCCGGAGATTTGCGCCCGGTTCTAGCCTCGCCCCAGGCCTCGATCATGAAAGCGCTGGTGGAAGGATTCATGAGTCATCAGCCCATCGCATATCTCCTCTTCGGCGCCGGCGCCATGGTTGCGTTGATCCTCGAGATGCTGGGGCAGCCCTCGCTCATCTTCGCCCTCGGAATGTACCTGCCGCTCGAACTCAACACCCCCTGTCTGGTCGGCGGATTCCTTTGCCACTACTTGAACAAACGCTCCGAACAAACCGGTGGCGAATCAGGCAGAACCATTCGCGAACGCGGCGTAATTATTGCGTCCGGGCTGATGGCAGGAGGCGCCTTGGGCGGAGTTTTCGGCGCAGCCATGCGGTTGATTCCCGGATATCGCGAGGATCTGATCAAGACGCCGTTCTACTCGAACAATGCAGTGTCTCAAACCGTTTCCGCGCTCCTGTTTGTTGGCCTTTGTCTGTACCTATGGTTCGCATCACTGAAGAAAGTGCCCGCAGAAAAATAATAATAATAATGAGGAGGTCCCCATGGACTCGCTAGACCGATTCGTCGCAGACGCAGTTCTAGGCATCGACACACTTTGGGGTGGCGATGTCATGTGTCCCTCTGGCACAGGGCGATTCATCGCCGACTCATGGTTCTCGGATGAGCCACTACCCCCGGCCTATACGGTGCCGGCAGCGGCGAGGGTGCGCGAGACCGGCGGCGTTTCCGGCAAAAAAGTCGATCGCAAAGCCGTCGAAGAGTACCTGCGCCAGGTAGATCTCCCGCATGCCATAGCTGGAATTCGCAATGAGGCCCGGAAGCTCGCCCTACTCCGCAAGAGAGGCGCCACAAAAACCAATGGCCTGCGCAGTCAGTATCTCGAAGGCCTGTCCCTCTGCCTGGAGACGATGTGGGACCTGGCCATGGAAGTTCTCGGCAAAGCCAAGCCCGTTCCCTATGCCCGTTGTGTCGAGTCCTCGACGGGCCGCCCACCCGAACCCTCCAGCCCCGCAGCCAAGCGCAATCGCGTAGCCGAATTGTTGGGCCGCGCCGGTTACTCAACCACCAGCCCTGCCGGCCTTCTCGGAGCGGTCGATGCCTGGCGGCGCGACCGCGTGGTTCCCATGGCTTCTGTCCGTGCTCTGGGAGCGGCCATGATCGCCCACTTTGACCGCCTGAGCGCAGCCAACTTGCTGCCCTATCTTCCCCACGATCTCGTGTCCGTGCCGCGGGCCAATATTGAATTCCTGCCCATCAAGGACGCATGGTTTTCCGGCTCGATGAACTACATAGGCCGAGCGCGCAA
>JBEKWX010000112.1:0-9777 GCA_049512675.1 Terriglobales bacterium
ACCGGGGCCGTGTACGTATCGCTCGACTTCTTCCCGGGTGCACCCCCCGCGACGGTTGACTGGTCGCAGAAACCCGTGCAGCTACCGACCACTCCGGGGCAGCTCGAGTCAACCGAGGCCACCGTCGAGAACATCATCAAGAAGCTCGACAAGGTACCCTTCCAGGAGATCGGCAATGACCTCCGCAAAGCGATTACCCAGCTGGACAAGACGCTGATGACCCTGCAAGGCACGCTGGCGAGCGCGCGCGGCACGCTCGAGAACACCAACAACCTCACCGAGCCGAATTCCGCCCAGGTCCAGCAGTTCAGCAGCACGTTGCAGGAGGTGAGCCGTGCAGCCAGATCGTTGCGCGTGCTCGCAGACTATCTCGAGCGCCATCCCGAAGCGCTCATTCGCGGCAAGAAGGGGGAGGCGAAGTGATGGCACGGCGTATCGCGCAACTGATCTCGATCGCGTTGGTAGCAGTGGCCGGATGCAGCACGGCGCCGGCGCGGTTCTACTCGTTGGCCTCCACGGCGACAGCAGACGGCACGCCGGCGACGAGCGCCGCGGTCATGGTCGGTCCGGTCACGATACCCGCTTCGGTGGACCAGCCGGAGTTTGTGGTTCAGGTCGCACCGAACCGCGTCGACGTCGATGAATTTAATCGGTGGGTCGCGCCGTTGAACGACGCCATCGCGCGCGCTGTCGCCGGCGATCTGGTCGTCCTGCTGGGCACACCAAACGTGGCCACGGCACAGCTGGCTAACTTCACGCCGGACTACAGGGTCACGATCGACGTTCAGCGCTTCGAGTCGATTCAAGGCGACGCGGCGCTCGTCGAAGCAGTGTGGACCGTGCGCAAAACGGCGGGCGGTGAATCGCGCTCGGGCCGCACCGTCGCTCGCGAGCCCGTGCAGGGTCAAGGCTTCGACGCGCTGGCCGCCGCGCACAGCCGGGCAATTGCTAAGGTGAGCGCCGGCATCGCCGCCGCCATCCGTGCGGAGGCCGAAAAGAAGCCTTAGCGGCGGGACTAGGTGCATATGTCAATCGAGGTCGGCGTCTTAGGAGAGTTGCGAGAAGCCATCCACCTTCACCTCGCGTCGTTGGGCTTCCTGAGCGGGCCAAATGAAACGATTAGTTTGGAAGCTGGATGGAGGTCTATAGGTGAGAATAGCCAGGATGCGGCATCGACCTGAGGGCGCGTTCTGGCCCAAGCGTTGCTCGATAGGAAGTGGATAGCCGTGGATGAATTCCTGTATCAACGGAGCGAGCTCCTCGTCGTTGCCGTGCTTTTCGGACTGCTGCTGGTCGCGACAGAAGTGGGTTTTCGTTGCGGGCGCGTGATTCGGGCCGGCCTTGAGGACCCTGCGAAGTCTGAACTCACGACCTTACAGGGCGCGATGATTGGTCTGCTTGCTCTATTGCTCGCCTTTTCTTTCGCAATGGCAGAATCGCGTTTCGACACTCGAAAACAATTGGTTCTCGAAGAAGCCAATGCGATAGACACTACCTACCTTCGCTCGCAGGCGCTCGCGGAACCCTATCAGGTCAAGGTGGTCAAACTGCTGCAAGACTACGTTGCCAACCGCCTGGAATACTATGCTGCCGGAGTGGACCAGAAGAAGCTGGATGAAGTTAACGATCAGACCGACCAGTTGCAGGCACAGCTTTGGTCGCAAGCGATGGATGCGGTGAATAAGGATCCTCATTCCATCCCGGTGGGGTTATTCATTAGTTCGCTCAACGAAGTCATCGATCTCCACACCAAGCGTGACATCGCAAGACAGAATCACGTGCCCGAGTCAGTTCTGCTTCTCCTTTTTTTTGTGGCGATTCTGGCCATGGGGATTGTGGGATTCGGCTGTGGGATAGGAGATTGGCGCAATCTCTCGGTGACGGTGACGATGTCTCTGATCATTACTTTGGTAATTCTCGTCACCATGGATCTGGATCGCCCTCGTAGAGGATTCATCAAGGTCAGCCAACAGAGCATGGTCAAGCTTCAGAACAGCATCAAATGAGGCCGTAGCGGCGGGACTGCGCGCATATGTCAATCGAGGCCAGCCTTCTAGGACAATTGCGAAAGGAAATCCGCCTTCGTCTCGCGCCGCGCAGGCATACCGTGCTACTCGCCGCGATCACCGCCGCGTTTCTGGTGCGACCATTGATCGGCGATTCCGGAGCTGGCGCTATCATGTTCAGCACCGCGATGTTGGTGCTCCTTCTGCTGGCCCTTTACAACATCGACGTCGATGAGTTGGTGGGCGACCGGGAAACCCTCCTGGCCCAAAGGAGGAGGCGAAGCATCATTGCCTGGACCTTGGGAGTTCCCGCGATTGCTGAACGATTCGCAATTACCTTCGCACCAAGCCGTTCGCTCTATCTGGCCGGTTCCATTTTGTGGCTCCTGCTCTTTGCCTTCATTACGTGGAATGAGTTGCGCGCCGTGTTGAAGCAGAAAGAGGTCACGCGGGAAGTCATCAGCATGTCGATTTCGACCTATCTGCTGTTCGGATTGACATTTGGGCTCTTCTACATCGTACTTCACGACCTGCAGCCCAACGCCTTCAGCTTCGGTGCCGGGGGTCCTGCTTCGGAGCAACAGACTATCCCGGTTCTCATCTACTTCAGCTTGACGACGCTTTCGACCATCGGATTCGGCGACATCACTCCGTTGACTCTGCAAGCCCGCTACGCGGCGGTCGCAGAAGGCATCACGGGACAGTTTTACCTGGCGATCCTGGTTGCGCGGCTGGTGGGAATGCAGATGAGCCAATCCGCAAGTCAGCACGTGGCAGATAAAACCCGCGATTCCGATACTTAAGGTAATGAGTAATTACGCAATAGCCTTGATCCTGGCTTTGTTGGTAGGAGTTGGTATAGGAGCAGGTGTCGCGCAGGCTGACAGTGGCAATGCAACCAGTCTCTCGCAGGCAGACCTGATCAATCAGGCGAACGCGCCGATTTCGAGTATCTTTCAGATTCGACTGCAGGATGCATACGCGCCCGCTTTCCAGGGCCAATTGCGTGGGCAGGGCAATCTGTTTTCGATCGCCGTCGGTATGCCTCTGCCGCAATATCGGTTGCTGCCGTTCCCACAGCTATCACTGCTGACGATTCCCGCTGCGGTCACGCTACCACTTCCGCTCGGGTCATTGACGGGGTTCGGCGACATTCGCTTCGTCGATCTCGCAGTGCTTGATGCAGGTCATAGCTTGCTCTTCGGAGTGGGACCTACCTTTGTTTTCCCCACGGCTAGCGACCTGACCACCGGTCAGGGTAAATGGCAGGCTGGACCCGCAGCGGCGGTGGCGTTCGCGCCGCGCAAATGGCTGTTCGGAATACTAGCGCAAAATCCAATTTCCTTCGCGGGAGATGCCACTCGCCCTGCTGCGAACGCGTTGTTTCTTCAGCCGTTCATTACTTACCAGCTTGGCCATGGCTGGTTCGTCAGGTCTGAGCCACAAATGGTTTTCGACTGGGAGACGAACAAGCAGCAGCTGCCAGTCGATGCGGGAGTTGGCCGAGTCTTCAAAATTGGCCCACAATACGTGAACTGCTTCGTCGATCCGGCTTGGAACGTGTCGGGCGACGGGCCGGCTCCGCGGTATGCAATCACGTTTGGATTCTCGCTGCTGTATCCTAATTTCTGGGGCTCGCAAGCGCCACGGTAGCCTGGGGAATCGATCAGTTCTCGCGGTCAAGCGGCTCATTAAAGAACGCAACCTGAGGTTCGGAGGAAATACCCGTGAGCGCGATGAGCATCGGTTGGATCGTGATGGCGTGTGTTTTTGGAGGCGTACTTCTGGGTATGGCTCTTCGCCTTATTCTGCCTGAGCATCATCTGAGCGCGGACTCCAAAGATGTAATCAAACTGGGGATGGCACTGACCGCGACTATGTCGGCCCTGGTTCTCGCTCTGCTGACCAACTCGGCAAAGAGTTCTTACGACGCGCAGAGAAACGAACTCACGCAACTCTCCGCCAATATCATTCTGCTCGATCGCGTGCTCGCCCATTACGGGCCAGAGTCAAAAGAAGCTCGCGATCTGCTCAAGCTGTCCGTCTCTGGCATGATTGATCGGATCTGGCCGGAGAGCCGTTCCGGACGCGCGGAGCTGGCGCCGAACTCGGCTGTGGCCGAAGGCTTCTTCGACAAGATCCAGGAACTTTCTCCGCAAAACGAAGTTCAGCGTTCTCTTCAGGCTCAAGCCCTGAAGATGAGCATCGATATTGGACAGGCCCGCTGGTTGCTGTTCGAGCAGGGAGGCCGCTCGATCCCTATCCCGTTTCTCGTATTGCTGGTTTTCTGGGTAACCATCATCTTTCTCAGCTTCGGCCTTTTCGCGCCCCATAACGCGACCGTCATCGCTACCCTGTTCCTCTGTGCGCTATCGGTTTCAGGTGCGATCTTTCTGATCATGGAGCTGGACCGGCCATTCGGCGGCCTGATTCAGATTTCCAGCGCTCCGCTGCGCAACGCCATCGCCCATCTCGGGCAGTAGCATGGGAAATTACGCCGCGGGATGCCGAAACTGTTCAGTGTTGGCACGTGCGGCCCTCAATCTTTAGGCCCAGAACGCTTTCACACGATCAGCTTCTTTAACCGCACGGTCATATCCCGCCTTCAGTGCCGGACCAATTTCAGCAGGCGAAACCAGGTCCACCTGACCTGGATTGGCGGCGATCAGAAGGGTCTTGGTTCCCGCGGCTTCAAGATCTCGGAGCTCTTGTTGAATGGCGTTGGGAATATTCGAAAAGCGCGGACCGCTTCCACTCGTCCCGTCGGTGAGCGAGACCACCAGGGCTCGCTTCGCGCCAGCCACCAGATCGCAATGGGTGCTGGTTGGACTCATTCCGCCGTCCATGCAAATCCGGTCGTCGATCCACGTTGGTCCAAAAATGCCAGGGAGAGACATGCTTGCTGAGGCTGCGTGGGAGATCGGGATGTTGTTCGCTTCTGAAATAACAAGTCTCTCGCCCGTGTAGCAGTCCATTGTCGTTCCATGAAACTTGGGGCTTGGCCACGACCGATTACCGGTCAAGACTTCGATCATGTCTTGAAGCTTGGAGACGGCAGGATTTTTTGCGGCCATGGCGCCACGGCCAATCGACTGGATTGTCTCAATGCTGGCGTCGTGAGCGATTTGACAGAGATCGCGAGCACGAATTTGGCTTGGGTTTGGAGCAGCCGTTGGCACCAAGGCAGCCAGAATCTTTGGAAAGGCACCAAAGAAATCAAATTCTTTCGTCAGCCGCGCGAGATGGCCGCCTGCGATTGCGCTGCCAACGACCGATCCGGCCGAAGTGCCGACAACCACGTCAGGCATTTCGTACGGCACACCCCCGGCGTTGAGGCCATATGCGAACCCGAGCATCCAGGCAGCGAAATACTCGCCGCCACCACCCAGCACTAATGCTCTGTCTTTGCCTTTGCCGAATGATGGATTGGCTGGAATCGGAACAGCAAGACCGTCCTTAAAGACGATTTTTGGCTGGGCATTCTGAGAGCTTGCAGTGGTTTGAGCGGATGCGAGTCGCGCTGAAAGAAGCAGAGCCGCAGTCGTCCCCAGCACGAATTCGCGCCTTCCGATCGCGAAGAACTCATCGCCACACACGTTGGTGTTTTTCATTGTGCTCCTCTAACCAAAAGCGAGCTCAAGGCTGAACATCAATTGTCGGCCCGACGGGGTAGCATGCGCGTCGAACTCTTCATAGTAGCGCACCGAGAAGAGCCCGTACTTGGTCAGTAGGTTGATTGAAGGCCCCGCCGAATAGATCTGTGAGCGCGTCCCTGTCAGCGTATTGATAGCTGAGCCAGCGGCTTTGGATTGGGGAGCTATATTTATCTCGTTGTTCGTTGCCTGCCATTGGGCATAGCCTACCGCGCCCAAGATAAGCTGCTTGACAATGCTGTTGTTCAAGTTGAGGGTCTTTCCTGCACCCCACTCGAACGGGACGACGTCGCCGAGCGTATAGCTTCTACCTATTTGCGAACCGTACAGCAGATAATGAGCATAGATGGAGAGCGACCAGGTTCGATCGGCGTCGGCGTACCCGATACCTCCAAGGCCAAAGACACCTGTCCAGTGGCCATAGCCGATGTTCACCGCCGCCTTCGAGTTATACGCTCCTGAAGGCGCAAAGAATCCCGAGGAGACGATGGCGTCCAGCTGGCGCAAGTGCCAGCCGAAATTTACCGGCTCCATGTAGATATCGCCGATACTGCCCTTGGTTACCCCGGCAGAAGTTTGTAGCGATGGCAGCGATAACGAGCCGCGATTCAGACTCAGGACGGGTTCCAGGCTCGCAGCACCACTCGCATCAGCGATGGCAAACGGCACATCGACAAACAATCCATAGTTCGCGCCCAGGACCTTATAGGGCGAGGTCCAGCCAATAATGTTCTGGTCAACGAATTCGTCGAGGCTGCCGCTGACATTAAGCTTGAGACTCGTGCAAGACGTAGCCGGACACTTCGGTGACTCGATTGATCCGAAATCGCTGCCTGAGGCGTGATAGTACGACCAGACATTTGAATAAAAAATGCCTTCCGGCGCCTGCTGAGCACTTAGCAGCCCGTCCGTTCCCATCAGCCAGTCGCCATGCTGAGCGTGCGCCGGCTGCGCGAAAAGAATCGAAGACGCCAGCCAGCCTAAAGCTACGAGCACCGCTCTTAATCGCATCAATTTATTTTTTTCTGCCGTAGGAATATTCACGGTCCCCTCAGATTCCCGTTGACGTGCCGAAGATACTCTTCTCATGTATGTCCGACAAACAACATTAAGACTGTGTCTGTTTTCAAATTGTGTTCCTCGGATAACCAGGTTCTCAAAAGAAGGCAGTCAGAGAGTTGTCAAGGCGGACGTGCTGGCGCATTCTTTATCGATTCGCGTCTGGCGTGGATCCAGAAAGGGCATTCTTCTTGTTCGACTCCGATCTTATCGTACGGGCATCTTCAAAATCAGCGCAGGTTGACTGAACCAAGCAACCGCAGAAAGGACGAACCAATGAAAATCACCGGCATCGGCGTCAAAGCACCCGCGCCTCGCAAGTTCCCCAGCGCTCCTATGAAAAGTCCCAGAGTGATATATCTCGCCGTCCTTGTATGTTCGCTGTTCTTCGCGAAGCTGGCGCCAGCCTGCACCAGCATCAGACTCAGAGCCGGCGACGGGACCGTCGTGTACGCGCGCACGATGGAGTTCGCTATCGTTCTTGAATCCGACGTGATCATGGTGCCGCGCGGCTATGCGCGAACCGGCACCACACCGCAGGGCGAGAATGGGCTGAAGTGGACCTCCAAGTATGCGTCGCTCGGCATCAACACCGGTAGCGGTATGCCGTTTTTGGTCGATGGCGTCAATGAGAAGGGATTGGCTGTTGGCCTGCTCTATTTTCCGGGGACCGTCGGCTACATGAAGTACAGCGCTGGCGAGGCCTCCAAGACCATCGCACCCTGGGAGGTCGGTTCCTGGATTCTGGAAAATTTCGCGACGGTCGAAGAAGTCAAACAGAACATTGGAAGCATCACAGTCCCGGCGGTCGTGGTCAAGCAGTTAGACTTTGTACCGCCGCTTCACTACGTGGTGCATGACGCCTCGGGCAAGAGCGTCGTGATCGAATACGTAGAAGGAAAACTCCATGTCCACGACAATGTGCTGGGGGTGATGACCAACTCGCCAGCCTTCGATTGGCACATGACCAATCTCCGCAATTACGTAAACTTCTCGTTAGTGAATGTTCCGCCGGTGAAAGTCGGCAGCATCACGCTGACCGGCTTTGGCCAAGGCACTGGGATGCTGGGGATGCCGGGCGACTTCACCCCGCCGTCGCGGTTTGTCCGAGCCGTGGCTTTCAGCACGTCGGCGCTGCCCGCCAAGACCGGCGAAGAGGCGGTGCTTCTGGCGTTTCATCTTTTGAACAACTTCGACATTCCAAATGGCCTGTCCCGCGAGGAACACAAGGACGAGCACGGCAACATCGTCGCCGACTATACCATTTGGACCAGCGCCTACGATTTGAAGGCGAGGCGATTCTACTTCCGCACTTATGAGAACAGCCAGATTCGTTCGGTGGACCTGATGAAAATGCCTCTCGATGCCAAGAACATCACGACCTTTTCCATGAAAGGCCCGGAGGTCATCAAATCACTGAACCCCTAGGTGGGCTGACAGATGCGCCCCGGTGAAGCGGCGAGATATAATGCGAGCTGCGCGTGATCCCGCTTTACGATAGAAACGTGCGCGTTGAGGTACCCGGGGACGTCTGAATGCTGCCAGATGGCGCCATCGAGAGCGGGATTCGATCGCGCTTGCAGGCGACTCTTCCAGTAGTCTTGAGTGTCCTGCTGGGCGTGTTGCTTGCCTCGTCGGGGCACGCCCAGCAATCCTTGCCGCCGCAGGCAACAACGGCAGGCGCCGAATCGCTACAGGATCTCGCCAAGGACACGTTGAATCCGTTTGCCGGATTCATCAAGGTGCCATTTCAATTCACGACCGGGTTCGGCGTCGGAGCGTACAAAAGAGTAGGAGAGAGCCTGAATATCGAGCCGCTCCTGCCGTTCGCGCTCAATTCCGACTGGGACCTCATCGCGCGACCAAGTTTGAACGTGACCTGCGCGCCCGGCCCGAATGAGCAATTTGGATTTCAAGATCTGCAGACCTCTTTCTTTCTGACCCCGGCAAAGGACAAGCCATGGATCTGGGGAATCGGCCCGATCTTTCAGTTCCCGACCGCCAGCAGTGAACGATTGGGCACCGGCCGCTGGTCGGCTGGGCCTACTGCGGCGCTGGTTTACGAGCAAGGCCCGTGGTTCATCGGAATCCTGAGTTACCAGCTGATGTCGTTTGCCGGCGATCGTGGCCGGGGAAGCGTCAACCAGACCTATATCGAGCCGCAAGTCAGCTACAGCTTGGATAGCGGCTGGTACGGACAGTGGGATCCCAGTATCACCTACGACTGGACGGCCGACACGGATAACGCTTGGACGATTCCAGTTGGCGTCGATATCGGCAAGGCATTCCAGATTGGAGAGCGGGCGATGAGCCTGCAAGTCGGAGGATACGATTATCCAATGCCTCCGGATGGCGCGCCGAAGTGGATAATTCGCGCCCAGATGACGTTTCTGTTGACCAGGAACTGATTGTCGAGCGCGATCTACTAATCCGATCCATGTCCTGATCACGTACAAGACGGGATTCGAGACCGCCGAGTCGGTTCTCGACAGAGAGAATCTTGCATAGGAATACTCCCGCATTCGCGCCTGATGTGACCCATAGGTGCCGAAGGTATTCGCCGGGAGCAGGACTCAAAATCCTCCGTGGGCAACCACGTGCCGGTTCAAGGTTGCCCCGATTCTTACTTCGAGCCGATTGGTCCGAGCACTGCTCAAATCGCTGCCAAACGACTGCCGATCACGACCGAACAGGACCGATCACCACCGACTTCGATTCCAACAAAACCCCCGTTTTGCGAGGATGTTGTTACGTCGTGATCGATGGTAATCTTCCCGGGACTCATTGCTGGTCAGCGGCGCCGTGTGAATCCCCTGTCGTACAAGGGGTTCGACGTTCATTATGATCGTCTATGATCGAAACCACCGGGAAATAGTGACGCTGCGCGAACTCGACGACGTGAATGAAGCGGCGAAAGCTGCGGGACGCCGGCTGCGTGTCTTCGAGAACTTCATGTACTATCCGCCGCACGTCAAGGCGCGCGCGCTGGTCCAGGAAGGCGCAATCGGTGAGCCCATCTCGGTGCGTATCAAGACGGCGGCCGGACGTTTCGATGACGG
>JBEKWX010000113.1:0-9756 GCA_049512675.1 Terriglobales bacterium
AAAACCATGTGACCGGTTTCGGCCGCGTGCAGCGCCGTCCCGATCGTCTCCAGATCGCGCATTTCGCCGACCAGAATCACGTCCGGATCCTGGCGCAAAGAAGAGCGCAGCGCCGCCGAAAAAGATGGCGTATCGACTTCGACCTCGCGCTGGTTCACATAGCCTTTCTTGTCGCGGTGCAGAAATTCGATGGGGTCTTCAATGGTGATGATGTGCTCGGCGCGCGTCGAGTTAATGCGATCGACCATGGCAGCCAGCGTCGTCGATTTGCCCGACCCCGTCACTCCGGTCACCAGCACCAGACCGCGCGGCATGTCGCAGATCTGCTCCACCACTTTCGGCAAAAACAGTTCGTCGAGCGCGCGGATCTTCGTCGGAATCACGCGCAGCACCAGTCCTACGTTGCCGCGCTGCTGAAACACGTTCACACGGAAGCGTCCCAGGCCGGCAACGCCGTATGCCATATCGATTTCCGTGGTCTCTTTGAATTTCTGCTTTTGCCGCGCCGACATCATGCTGAAAGACATGGTCATCATGTCTTCGGCGGACACTCGCGGCTGGTCGGTCAGCGGCACCAGATCGCCATCAATGCGCAGGTGAGGATAGTTCCCGACCTTCAAATGCAAGTCGGAAGCGCGGCGTTCCATGGCGATGCGGAGCAAGTCGTCGATATTCATGCAGGCGGGGCTCCAGGTACAGTGCCTATCATGACTCGTTCCGACGCTGCGCACGAGATGACGGAAGTAACGCGACCATTAGGTCGGGGCTGCCGTCGTCGGTCTGGTTGGGGCAGGGACGGGTGCCCTCCGCCGCAAGGCTCTTGCCCCTAAACGTCGCCCGGCGCCCGGCGAAACTTCTCCTTGAGATGGGGGTTTCATTGCTGTGTATGCGGCGTCATAATGTTGCAGTGAATCGTTTTGCGCTAACCCTCGCCGTCCTCATCGGGAGCTCACTCGCCACCGCTTCGTCTTCTGATCCGTTGGTTGTCGACAGCAACAGCCGCGTCGTCGTTATGGAGTACGAAGCCTGGTTTGGTCCGAAAGCCGTCACGTTTCAAGGCAGTTCGGCCATGCCGCTCCTACAGTCGGCGGATATGCAAGCGGTGGGGGGCGGCTACGACAGCGCCGATCCGGCCGTCATCAAACAGCACGTCGCCTGGCTCGAATACATGGGAATCGACGCGGCTATCACCGACCTGACCAACAACGTTAGCTGCATATTCAACAGCGAGTGGTTCGTCAGGAAGTACGTCCCGAACTGTACTCCATCTTTCCGCACCTACAACCAGAACATCCGCGATAATACTGGCAATCTGTATCCCGCATGGTCAGGCCTCAGAACCGGGCTCAAGCTGATTCCTCTGCTCGGCGGCATCGACAACAATGTTCTGATTAAAGATCAAGACGGCAAGAACGCATTCGAAAAAGAAGTGGAATACTTTGGCGCGCGCTTGCATGAGTATCCGAACCTGAGCGTGATTTACGAAGGCAAGCCCCTCATGCTCATTTTTCTGGGCGCGGCGCAGGATCCAAACCCCGCCGATCATCCGCTCTGGTTTCGGATCGAGCAGTTCTTGCAAGGCCATCCCGAGATAAGCGAAAAATATACTTTCGAGCTGATGGCCGGATATCTCGACAGCCAGCCCGATCTGTGGGCAACGCAGGGCACGCCCGATGGGCCGGTGGAAATCGGCCCTGCCTATGGATTTTGGAGCTGGGTCGACCGCCTCAACACTTCCTGCACCGAACCGTTGTGTCCGTACTATCCTTCCTACAATCAGGCCGGTTCCAGAGTCGAGAATTTCACCGCGTCCATCGCCACCGCCGGACAAGACGGATGGGGCTGCCCCAATCCAAACGCTCCGCCTTATTGTCCCGACGACGCTCTGCGTTTCGGAAAAGATGGGAGCTACGCTACCTTCGATGCCTTCATGACTTATGCGAAGCAGCTCGATCCCATCTTTCTGCTGATTCACCAATTCAATGAATTCGCCGCCGAGGAAGGCTGGGATGCCAACACGAACGACGATATCGAGCCCGCGAATCTGTGGGGCCGCGGAGACCTGAAAATTGTGAAGGACGAAATTAAAGCCTACCGCCAGGTGTCCCGCTGACCGAGTGCCGGATATCGAGTTTCTCCCATGTCGGTTACACGCTGACCGGCTCCTTCGCTCCCACCGGAACCGGAGTGAGCCAATCATAGCGATCGGCTTTCTCGCCGCGAACGATGCCGTAAAACTCCGCTTGCAGAGACTTGGTCATGGGGCCGAGCTTGCCCTTGCCCACGGTGATTTTGTCGACGGAGCGAATGGGCGTGATTTCAGCGGCGGTGCCGGTGAAAAAAACTTCGTCGGCAATATAAAGCGACTCGCGCGGAATCTGCTGCTCCACGATCTTGATGCCGAGGTCGCGCGCGATGTGCAACACCGAGTCGCGCGTGATGCCCGGAAGCACGGAGTTGCCGAGCGGAGCCGTGTGCAGCGCGCCGTTGCGGACGACGAACAGATTCTCGCCCGAGCCTTCGCTGACGTAGCCGTTCACATCGAGCGCGATGCCTTCGGCGTAGCCGTTGAGGATGGCTTCCATCTTGATGAGCTGCGAGTTCATGTAGTTGGCGCCAGACTTGGCCATGGCGGGCAGAGTGTTGGGCGCGATCCGCGTCCAGGAAGAGACACAAACATCCACGCCTTCGCTGGCATCCGCCCCCAAATACTTCCCCCACGGAAAATTTGCGATATAGATCTCGATAGGGGAATTCAAGGGGTTGACGCCGGCTTCGCCGTATCCGCGGAAAACAATGGGGCGGATGTAGCAGGGCCACACGGCGTTGCGTTTCACCAGTTCGACCATGGCGCGTACGAGTTCATCCCGCGTGAAGGGAATGTCGGTGCGGTAAATGCGGGCGGAGTCGATGAGACGCTGCATGTGTTCGGGGGCGCGGAAAATCGCGGGCCCGCTGGGTAGCGCGTAGCAGCGAATACCTTCAAACACCGAGGAGCCATAGTGCACGACGTGCGACATCACGTGGATTGTGGCGTCGTCCCAGGCAATGAACTTGCCGTTGTGCCAGATTTTCTCTGTCTTCTCAATCGCCATGCAGGCTCCTTCGGTGCAAAAATTCACGGAAGCGGCCGGAGATTCCCCGACTCGCCAAAGCAAGTTCTTCCAGAATCGAATTATAACGTGGAAGCGAGCTTGGCCAACGAAATCGGGGCTAACAGCCCGGTCGAATCGGCCTCGTCTTCCACCTGTAGAGACGGGGCTTGCCCCGTCTCCGGCGGCAAGCCGCGCTACGGGGAACCCGCGGACGGTCAGCGAATCGCGATGATGTTGTTGGCGACGAACCCACCTTCACCGGCGACCATCATTCGCATCGTGATGCGCTCTGCTTTGTAGTGGTGGCTTCGATGCAACAGGTACACAACGCCAACTCCCGCGCCAAAACCTAACGCTGACCCGGCAGCTTCTCCGGCCGCACCACGGGTCACGAAGGGGCGCATGACCGGATTGATTTCGTGAAGGCCCTGGTTCAGGCCACGCTGAGTGGTGATGGCGTCGGCGGCGACCAATCCGGCTAAGATGATGAAGTTCAATTTATTCTCGACCGTCAAGAAGGGCTGTTGGCTGGGTGCATCGGGAAGAGCTGAGCTGCTTGCCATGAAACTCTGCGCCTGCATGCTGACACTCAGCAAAAGAAGCGAAAGGAGGTATTTCATCTGGTCTCCGGCGTTTCTTGTTATTAGTGGTTATGTAAGATGAGAGTAACTCAGAAGAACACGCTAGTACATGGCCCGTATCGTGTTAGTGATGAACCTTTGGTAAGAGTAACTGTACGGTCCCAGCAGGTTACTTGCGGTGACTCTCAGTGCCCGAGGAGGCAATCGCCGTTGCCAAATCCGCACTCTTTCCGCAGCCCACCGATTGATTCTGCGGCATTTATGGCAAACCAACGGCGAACTCAGGGCGGGGAGGGCGCTTCCTGAAGTAAGATTAAAGGGGATGGACACGGCTGCCATACGGGCGGAGCGACTGGAGAAAGCCCTGTTCCGGGGTGGTGGGCTCACGCTCCAGAATCGCGATTACGTGCGGGAGGTCCGCACACTCACCGGTGCGCTTTTTCGGACCGATCTCGGGCCAAAGGATTTGACGCTAGAGGCGCTCGGCATCAAGAGCGAGCCGGGTTCGGCGATCATAGTGGCGCGAGAGCCGGGCGTGGCCGCCGGAGTTGCGGAATTGGGGCTTTGGCTTGAATCTTCCGGCGTTTTGGTGCGCGCCGCGAAAAAGGATGGCGAGCTTTTCGAGCGTGGGGACACGCTGCTGCGGCTGGAAGGGGAGCGGAACAATTTGCTGTCGCTCGAGCGAGTGGGACTCAACATTGTGCAGCGAATGAGCGGAATCGCGACCCTGACGCGCTGCCTCACAGAACGGGTTCGCGGCCGCTCGCCCTCGACTCGCGTGGTCGCCACGCGCAAGACTTTATGGGGGCTGCTCGACAAGCGCGCGGTGCATCTTGGGGGCGGCGGAACGCATCGAATTGGGTTGAGTGACGCGATTCTCATCAAGAACAATCATCTCGCGCTGCTGGCGAGCCGTGAAGAAGAAGCGGCGCCGCTCGCAATCGCGCGCGCCTGGAACTTCCGCAAAGATGCGGCCTTCATCGAGGTGGAGGTGAGAGGCGAAGCGGCGGCGCTGGCGGCGGCGGAGACTTTTCGCCGGGTGCAGGAAGAGTCGTCAGAGCGCTATCCGTGCCTGTTGATGCTGGACAACATGATGCCGAAAGAGATTCGCTCCATTCTCGACGGCCTTCGGAAAAAAGACCTTTGGGACTACATACTCACGGAGGCGAGCGGCGGGATTTCAGAACAAAATGTGGAGGCTTACGCGGACGCCGGCGTGGACGCGATTTCCATGGGAGCTCTTACTCACTCGGCGCGCGCCCTTGACCTTTGCCAAAGGATTTCATAACCGAAGTAGCGAGAGGTAAGCCCGATGCGGGATACAGAAGTGCTGGGTACAGGAGTCTTGGATACAGAAGCTTTGCCGTCATTCGAGTCGCGCTACACGATTCCGGCGGTGGAGACAATTCACGACAGCCCGGACGAAATCCGCAAAAAGCAGCAGCGCGTGCGTGAGCTCTGCGCCAAGCACAATGCCATTTTGCTGGCGCATCACTATCAGCGCCCGGAAGTGCAGGAAGTCGCGGACGCGGTTGCGGACTCTCTTAAGCTTTCGCAGGCGGCGGCGAAGACCAATGCCGACGTGATCGTTTTCTGCGGCGTGCACTTCATGGCGGAAACGGCGGCGATCCTGTGTCCGGAGAAGACCGTGCTCTTGCCGGACCTGCGGGCGGGATGCTCGCTCGCAGCTTCGATCACGGTGGAAGAACTTCGGATGTGGAAGGCAAAATTGCCGGACGCGGTCGTGGTCGCTTACATCAACACGTCGGCTGCCGTAAAAGCGGAGAGCGACTACTGTTGCACCTCGGCCAACGCCGCAAAGGTCGTTCGCGCCATCCCCGCGGACCGGCCCGTTCTTTTTCTGCCCGATAAGTTTTTGGCTTACGTGGTGGCGCGGCAGACGCAGCGCAGCAATATCATCGCGTATCCGGGCTACTGCCACGTGCATAAAACCATTCGGCCCGACGACGTCGTCAAAATCCTCAAAGAGCATCCCGATGCCGAGCTTCTGCTGCATCCCGAGTGCGGATGCGTGAGTTCGTGCATGGCGAAAGCCGCCGACGGCACGCTGCCGCAAGAGCGCACCTTCTTTCTTTCCACCGGAGGCATGCTGCGTCACATCAGCGATTCGCCGGCGAGCGAGTTTGCCGTGGGAACGGAACTTGGCATTTTGCATCAGTTAAAGAAAAGCTTCCCGGAGAAGAAGTTTTATCCGGTGAATCCCGACGCTGTCTGTGCCTTCATGAAGACCATCACACTCGACCGGGTCTTGCGGTCGCTGGAGACGATGTCGCCGCGGGTGACAGTGCCGGAAGAAATCGCGCGCAAGGCGCGTCGTGCGATCGATCGCATGCTTGAGCTCGCGTGAAAACGCCCACAGGATCGAAGCGCTGCCCTTACCGGCGGGCACCGGCCGTCTGCAGGTGGGCGACTTTTGTCTTTGGGGAAGTTTCCTGGTAGCGGGCGATGCCCTTGTAAAGCGCTTCTGCGATTTGCTGGCGGTAAGTCGAGCTCTGCAGGTTGCGCTCGTCGTCGGGACTGCTAACAAAAGAAATCTCGGTAAGAATGGCTGGCATGGTGGTGCCGGTCAGCACAACAAAAGCGGAGTCCTTGATTCCCCGGTTGCGAATGTCTGGGCTATTCACGGCCAGCGTGGCGTAGAGAGAGCGCTGGATACTTTCCGCGAGACGCCGCGACTCCTCGATTTTTTCGTGCAACTCTTCGATCGATAGCGATACCGGAGTCAGCCTGGCGAAGGTTCCATCCTCATGCTTTTCGGCTTCACGCGACCCCGGAGCCGAAAACAGATTGGTGTAGTAAGTTTCAACGCCGCGCGCCGCCGTCGAGCTGCTGTAGTTGGCGTGAATGGAGACGAACAGATCGGCCTGTGCCTGGTTAGCAATGTCAGCGCGCTGATCGAGGGGCAGGTAGGTATCGCCGGTTCGCGTGAACAGGACTTCCGATCCCAATCGCGTTTGCAGCAGCCTGCCTAGGCGCCGGGTCACGTCAAGCACCAGATCCTTTTCCGTCAATCCCTGCCGTCCAACCGTGCCCAGGTCCCAGCCGCCGTGCCCGGCGTCGAGCACGATGCGAAATTTGCCGGCCCCGGCCGGCAAAAGCTTAGCGGCGGGCTTCGCCGCCAATGTGGCCACAGGAGCTGCGTTCAGCGAGGACGGCGCCCGGTCCGCGGAGGCGGACGTCAAATTCGGAGTTGTGCCTTTTGGAGCGGCCTGGTTCGCAGCCAAAGCTTTCTCGCTGCCGCGCAGCTCAACCACCAGGCGATAGGGGTTCGACTCCATGCTGACGGAGAAGTTCGATCCGCCCCTGGTGTCGAGCACGATTCGGGTTACGCCGGCGACGGGCTGAGCGATCCGCACACGAGTCAGCGAAGCGTCGCCGACGTCCATCGTCTTTCCGGCCAATTCGGGGGGCAGAACCGTGTCGTGCAGATCGAAATAGATCCGCTCCGGTGACATCAAACGATGCACTTCGTAAGGAGCCTGGTCTTCCATGTCGATGACCACCGTGCTTCCCATGTCCGAAGACCAGTGACGCACGCCAGTGACTTTAGGCAGCACTGCCAACTTATCTTCGGCCACGGCGGTGAGCGGCGCCGCATCGGAGCCGGGATTCTCCGGATTCATCAGATTGTCGGAGAACGCGAGAGATATAACCTCCTGGGGCGCTGACGTCGTCGCCGAGTGTGGCCGAATTGCGGTATTTGCAGCTGAGACCTTGGTGACCGCCGTCTTCCCATGAACCTGCATCCCCCACCACGCTCCAGCCGAAAATAACGCGGCCACGGCCACCAGACCCATCACCACACTCAATCCCGGCCGCGAACTGCCGGGAAGAGAAAGGCGGCACAAGAATGGTAAGAAGCCAGGCGGCGGGGTGAAAGAGATCGGCTCTTCGATCCCGGTTAGTTCATCCACGATGCCAGGCTCAGGCAACTCGACCACGGGCTCAGGCAACTCAACCAGGGCCGCGGGAATGACCACCGACTGCATCAGCGCGGCCAGGCCTGGAACTGCTTCTGGAAATGGAGGCGCTGCATTTGAAATTTGCCGCATCGCGGGAACGGGAGACGGGGCAAGCTCCGTCTCTACCTCGGTTGGGCTGGGCTCGATTTCAGGAATCTCGATGGCTGCGGCTTCGGCAACAACCGGCACTTCGGCAGCCGGCTTCGTCTGCAGGACTTCGGTGGCCACATCAGACAGCCAGTTGATGCGCCGATCCTGATCGGTGGGTTTGAGCGCCGAGAGAATCAGCTCCGCGAACATATCGAAACAGCGAATGTGATTATCGGTGAAGGCGCGAGCAGTTTTCGAAAACGCCTGCAGCACGCCCAGTTGCTCGTGCCGGCCACGCAACGGAACCAGCACGGTGGAGCGAGCTTCCAGCGCGCGTGCGAAATCCAGTTCGACGCGAGCGTCGACTTCACAATCATCGCAACGGAGAATGAGCCCGGATTCCAGGCAGTCCTGCAGAAACTCGGATGCGCCGATCAGTTGAACGCCGCGCGGGACGGCGAGCGTTCCGGCGCCGGCGCGGCACACCATCGCCGGTCTTTCCGCCTCCGATCCTTCCGTCTTCGATCCTTCTCCCTTCGATCCTTCCGCCTGCAATCCCGCCGCGAGCGCGATCACGATGCCGTCGGCCTGTGTGATGGCCCGGGCACGATCGCAGATCAATTGCAGTACTTCGTCGAGGATGAAGCGTTCAGTCTCGAACAGGTCGCGATCGCCGGCGCATCCTGCGACGCGCCGGTTCCGTATCTGCTCGTGGAGTCCCGAGAAAGCGAGCAGGGCGGGCAGGGCTTCCTGGCGCGCCAGCGATTCGAGGACACGGTTGCCCTCCTGCAGCGGAAAGCCAGGGTCGCTCGTCGCCGCCGCTTCCCATACAACTCGGGTTGGATTGGCATTCATACTTGCGCGGCCAGAACCACAAGTACCCTCTCATCGTATCCGGGCTCGTCGGAAGGTCAACACCACTAACGGGTCAGCCGGCCAAGCCACGGGTACACGTTCAACCGGCGACCATCACCAGCCGTCTTCACGGGCAGTCTTCACTGGACGTCTTACCCGCGAACGAAAGCCAGAACTCCAATTTCCAGCGTAATATTCCCGGGTGGGTACCGCAATGTCCCTCGGTACACGTCCAACTGCGCATTGGCAACGCAAACCACGCCGCCGGATGCATGAGCTACGACCCTTCAGATTTTGCTCTCCGCGGCTATTCGTCCTATGGTTAGAAAGCAGCCAAGAGCCCGGGAGATGGGATGACCGACGCAGTCGAGCAGGGAAAACCAGAAAAACTCAAGAAATCCAACTGGTGGTGGCCCGCCGGAGTCTTGGCCACCAGCCTGGGTGGCATGGCCGTGGTGGCGTTCCGGGGTTGCTGGCACCGCAAGATGAGCTGGCCGGTTGGCGTGCAGGGATATTCGTACCAGGTTTGTCTGGGCTGCGGCGCCATGCGGCTGTTCGACGAGAAAACCTTCAGCGCGTTTGGCCCATTCCGCTATGACGTGGACGAACTCATCGCGTGGGAAAAATCCACGAGAAACTCTGCAACCTTGCAACTCTGAAAGCTTGAAACTTGCGTTTCTCAGGTTCCTACCGGTCAAGCTCCGACCGGCCGGCCCTGGTTCTTGTACCACTCCACCGTGAGGCGCAGGCCGTCCTCAAAGTTCACCAGAACCTTGTATCCCAAATGTTTTTGCGCCTGCGTGATGTCCGCCAACGAATGTTTGATGTCTCCGCTACGCTCCGGAGCGTACTTGACGCTGCCCTTGTAGCCCGTCAGTTTTTTCAGAGCCTCGAAAGTTTGATTCAGCGTGCTCCGGGCGCCCGTGGCGCAGTTAAAAACGCGTCCGGCGCACTCCGCCGCCGGAGCCGTGCAGGCCAGCAGATTGGCCGAAACTGCGTTGTCGATGTAGGTGAAATCACGGCTGGTTGTGCCATCGCCAAAAATCGTGGGCTGTTCTCCGCGCAGCATCTGCATACTGAACTTGGCGAGCACGCCGGAGTATGGCGAAGAAGGATCCTGCCGTGGCCCGAAGATGTTGAAGTAGCGCAGGC
>JBEKWX010000114.1:0-9659 GCA_049512675.1 Terriglobales bacterium
ATAGACAGAGCGCCCGGCGCGCTGGTCGAGAGTGGCAGAGCTTCAAGTAGAGTCTCCTGGCAGGGCTACAGTTTCTAAGATGTTAATTTTCCCGCAAAAGATGCTGTGCCGACAAGGGTTAGCGAAATTTGTTTACTGAACTAACTTGATCACTTTCAGAGGGTCTCCTTGAGTCTGATCTCCCCCAATATGATCTCTGCCGCCGTTTCCGAAGGACGTGCACCCGACCCGCTCCGGCTCTTCAGCCGTGCTCTAACCTCCGCCAATCGCTCGATCATGCGCGTTCGCGGCCCGCCATCAGGGATGATCTTGTTCAGTTCCGTGACGACGTTGTCCACCGTGAACTTGTGCTGCACCAGTTCGGGGACGACTTCTTCGCCGGCAATCAGGTTGACCATGGCAAAGTAAGGAACTTTCACACGCGGCTTGCCCAGCGTGTAGGTCAGCCGAGATAGGCGGTACACCATGACAAACGGAGTGCCCATGAGGGCGGCTTCGACCGTAGCCGTGCCGCTGGCAACAATCCCGGCGCGTGAGTGAAACAGCGCAGGCAGCGCATCGGGGACCAAGTGAATATTCCTCCGTAGAGACGCGGCTTGCCGCGTCTCCATCAATCCATTGAGAAACGACGCGTCGAGGGTGCGCGCGACCGGCAACAGGAATTCATAACCGCTGCCCAGGTGGTCTTTTTCCAGGCAATCTTTCTTCAGACGATCCGCCGCTTCCAGGATCGTCGGCAGGTTCATGCCCACTTCTTTCCGACGGCTACCCGGCATCAGCGTGATCCAGGGTTTCGTGGCGTCGATCTGGTTCTCAGCCGCGTAAGCTTCGCGAGTAATTTCAGGCGGGGGCAGATCGGCCAGCGGATGGCCAACAAAGGTCGCGTCCACTCCGCGATCGCGATAGAACTTTTCTTCGAACGGAAAAATCACCAGCGCCTTGTTGACGTATTTGCGCAGCAACTTCGCGCGTCCCTGCCGCCACGCCCAGAACTGTGGGCAGACGTAGTAGACGACCGGAATGCCGCGCCTGCGCATCTGCCGCGCCACGCGCCAGTTAAAGGCCGGCGCGTCGATGACGACCGCAAGCGCCGGTCGTTTCTCGTCGGCCGAGCGAATCAATTTCCGATAGAGCCCAAGAATCTTCGGCAGATGGCTAATAACCTCAGTGATGCCGACGACCGCAAGGTCCTTAGCATCGACAACAATTTCGCAACCGGCAGCCCGCATGCGCTCCCCACCCGCGCCGAAGAATTCAAGCTGCCCGGCCTGTGTGGAGGCGGGGCTTGGACCCGCCTGGACGGGGCGGAGCCCCGTCCCTACCTGAGCAGGAATGGCTACCCGGCGGCGCAGCGCTTCCATCAGTTGAGCGCCGTACATTTCGCCCGAGGCTTCGCCGGCCGAGATGAGAATCCGCACGGGGACATTGTAACGGGGCAAAATGGAAGCTGTGTTCAGTCGTCCGCGTTCGCCGTGACCGGGGGTACCCCCGCCATCTCTTGATCCTTATATTGCAGTTGATAGAGCTTGTAATAAATCCCGCGCTGGGCCAGCAGTTGCTGGTGCGATCCCATCTCGCGGACCTGGCCTTTGTGCATCACGATAATCTTGTCGGCGCGCTGGATGGTTGAGAGCCGGTGCGCGATGATCAGCGCCGTCCGCCCTTCCACCATGCGGTTGAGCGCGTCGCGCACCCGGAACTCGGTCTCCGTATCGACGCTAGAGGTCGCCTCATCAAGAATCAGAATCTTCGGACTATGCGCCAGCGCGCGCGCGAACGAAATCAACTGTTTTTGTCCGGTCGAGAGCGTTGAGCCGCGTTCGCGCACTTCCTCTTTGAAGCCTCCCGGCAAGCTCCGGATGAAGTCGGCCAAGTTGACGTCCTCCGCTGCCTGCTCCACGTCCTGGTCCTGGATGCGCGCCGTTCCCAGCCGGATGTTGCCCTCGACCGTGCCGCTGAATAGAAACGGATCCTGCAAGACGACGCCGAAACGGCTGCGCAGATCGTCGAGGTTCATCTCCTTGATATCGACGCCGTCGATGCGCACCGCTCCCCGCTGCACGTCGTAGAAGCGCATCAGCAGCGAGATCAGCGTAGTCTTGCCCGCCCCCGTGTGGCCGACGACGGCGATGGTCTCGCCCGGTTCGATCGCAAAACTAACGTCGCGCAAGACCCAGTCGGGATCGCCACTTGTGTTATAGGCGAACCACACATGATCAAATTCAATGCGCCCCGGCCCTTGCGGCTGTTTCGTGATCGCCGGCGAGGTCACTTCAATCTTCGTATCCAGCAGCTTGAACACGCGTTCGCCAGCCGCCATCGCCGACTGCAGGATGTTGTACTTCTCGCTCAAATCCTGAATCGGACGAAAAAATCGCTGCGCGTACTGCATGAACGCAACCAGCACGCCGATCGACGCCACGCCCCGGATCACGTCATTCCCGCCCCACCAGATAATGCTGGCGATGGCAATCGCCGACATTATTTCGACCACCGGGTAATACACGGCATATGCCATGATCGCGTCTTTAAACGCGTCCATGTGCGAGGCATTGATGTCGGAAAATTTATTGAAGGCGCGCTTCTCGCGATTGAAAAGCTGCAGCACCAGCATCCCCGAGACGGCTTCCTGCAGGTAAGCGTTGATTCTGGCGATGGCCGTGCGGATCCGCCGGTAGGAATCGCGTACCTTGTCGCGAAAGATCTTGGTGGCGTACACGATAAGCGGAAGCATAGCGAAGGTGATGAGCGCCAGCTTCCAGTTCATCTTCATCATGATCGCGATGATGCCGGCCAGCACGAAGACATCTTCAAAAATGGAGACCACGCCTGCCGTGAACATTTCATTCAACGCATCGACGTCGGTGGTCACGCGCGTCACCAGCCGGCCCACCGGGTTCTTGTCGAAAAACCCGACGTGCATGTGCTGCAGGTGGCGGAAAATCTGGCTGCGCAGATCGAACATCACCTTCTGCCCGGTCCACTGCATCAGGTAAGTCTGGATGAACTCCAGCGCAAAAGTGAAGATGAGAATCCCAACGTAAAGCCCGCCAATCTGCGCGATGCCGGTCAGCGGAGCGCCGCTCAGCCGGTCGCCAATCCAAGAATGCGAGTTCGGCGACTTCGCCAGGTATTTGTCGATGGCAATCTTGGTGAGAAACGGCCCCAGCACGTCCGCCGCCGACTTCAGGATGATTGCCGCCAGGGCCACCACCACGTGCCACTTGTACGGACGCAGATACGTAAGCAGCCGCCGCATCAGCCGGCCGTCGTACGCTTTCCCTAATACTTCTTCTTCCTGATCGGAGGCCATCGGTGGCGCGAGAGATCACCATAACTGAAGATCTCCCCAATAGAGATTATCCCAAAACCGTTACCCCAAGTAGATGGCCAAACCGCCAAGCGGGATGGAAAAGATTCGGCTCGTGTGAGGACGGCTCGTGTGGGGACGGGCGCCTCGCCCGTCCAAACCGAGCCAAGCTCGGCCCCGCTCCTGCAACGCCGGGCCTGTACATGTCCGAGTAGGTCCCTTCCTCGCGTGCCTGCCTAACTTACTCAAAAGCAAGGGCAATCGCGGCGGACGCGCAGACCGAATTCCCAGAAGTAATACACCATAGTCACGCGACATTCCTGAATTAAGCGTGTTTGCATATCCGTAAGACAAAATAGTTTGCTCCCCCAAAACTTGTTCACTCGGAGCTCGGCATGAAAAGATTCCTTGCATTGACCGCTACCACCCTGCTCGCAACCTTCATACTCGTTGGTTGCGGTTCTAACTCCTCGAACGCGAATCCGGGACAATCGCAGTCCGGCAACGTGTTCGTCACCGGCGAAGATGCGCCCTTGCCCTCTGTAGTGGGCCTTGACCTCACCATCAACTCCATCACCCTGAATGGCCAGAGCAATTCGCCTCAGGTAATCTCGACCCCGACCACCGTGGACTTCGCACGCCTCTTAGGCCTGCGGTCTCCCCTTGCCTTCAACTCCGTTCCTGCCGACACTTACAGCAGCGCGACCTTCGTGTTGGCGAACCCGGTCATTTCCTGGGTGGATATGAGCCAGAATCCGCCGGCAGTGACTCCGATGAACGGTACGCTGCCGCAGTCTCCTTACACTCTGACGGTGAACTTCCCCACACCGATGGTGGTGGGAAGCAATGGTCTCGCCGGCCTGAAAATAGAATTCGACATCCGGCAATCCCTGGCTGTCAGCAACGGTCAAATCACTGGCGCCGTGAATCCGGTCATTTACATAAAAGCCACGAAGGCGAGCGATCCTGACGGCCAAGTTACGGATCTGACCGGGGGGCTGGTTTCGGTGAATACAGCCAATAACTCATTTGTCATGCAAGGGCCTTACGGTCGCCAATTGACGGTGTATGTCAACGACAGCACACGGTTCAACAGTGGCTGGAACATGAACGACCTCGCCGCTCCGGCGATTGTCGGAGTCGAGGGCGCGTTTCAGGCGGACGGCAGCCTCATGGCCAGCGGCGTAGAAGTCATCACCACCGCAGAATCGTTCCTCTCCGGACGCGTTCTGCAGGTGGCGAACAACGGCGCGGGCCAAGCGCAATCAGTGACGATGTGGGTGGGAGAAACCGGCGCAGACCTCGTCAGCGAGGTGGACACCGTCCAGCCCAATATCGACATCAGCGCGGTGACCAACTACGAAATCTGCTTCCTCGATGGCCCGCTCACCGGCGCACTGTTCAACAACACTTCCATTGAAGTTGGCCAGAGAATTTTCATCGGCGGCAGCTACGTGAACTCTACGTTTACACCGCAGATGATTTCGCTGCGGCGCCAGGGTGTCTACGGCCTGTTCGTGCCGGGAAGCGTCACTGTCAGCAACGGCAACGCAGGGTTCTTCCAGCTCTCGAACAACGGCTTGGTTGGCTATGCCGCCGGCGGGCCGGTGACCGTTTACACCGGCAACGATACTCTGTTCTCTAATCTGAGCGGCCTGAGCGCGCTGGCCGGCGACACCACCGCGGTGCCGCTGATCACGCGCGGTCTGTTGCTGCAAGACCCCAACAACAAAGGCAATCTCGCGTTCTTTGCCGGTCTTGTGGCAGAACCGCCGCAGTCAAACTCGAACTAACTCGGCAAGCGAACACTGCGAAGCGGGCGGCCGTCAAGCTGCCCGCTTTTTCTTTCGTTGTAAGCCGGAAAACAAAGAATGAAGAGATAACCAAGCCAAGAGCAAAAAGCACTCTAACAGGCTGCGCAAAATTCCGATTTGAAACCGGTTTTGGGAAGGGCGCGAGTTTACTCGTGCTGTAAGTCGTTGCAGATGGTTTGCGCTTCAGCGCCTGAGGTGTGCCTTTTGCGCCCTCGACGATTCTTTCCGCAGCCTGCTAAATCGTCTTGATAGTCTTTTTGATCGGTCGCGCCCTCGCAAGCGGCTGGGCAGTCTTCGGAGGCTTGCCGTCATGGGGTTTCCCGCAACTCGGGCAGGTGACCTTGGCATTGTGATCGGCCATCTCGTGCAGAAATGCTGAAAACGCCTGGCCACAGTGATTGCATAAAAGATCAATCTGCTCAGAGCTCATATTTGTTCTCGCAACCGTGCCACGTGCGATTTGTTGAGGAGCCCCCTCCTTCTATTCTAAGCCACTACAGCGCTAACACGGCCCGCGTCCGCATCCCATAGAATAAAGCAAGACATGCCCCTCGGCCTCTATATCTCGATCCCGTTCTGCCGGACCAAATGCAGCTACTGTAACTTCGCCTCCGATGTCTTCTCGAGGTCGGCTTACGAAAATTACGTTGCCCGCCTGCTCGAAGATATCGCCAACTCGCGCCAGCTTGCGACCGGCTTGGGATGTACGTACGCCGACACCGCCGACTCCATATATCTCGGCGGAGGAACTCCGTCGATTCTCGAGGCCGCGCAGTTGCGGCGCATCTTTGCCGCCGTGCGCGGTGAATTTGCGGTTACGCCCGATGCCGAGATTACGGTCGAATGCGCTCCGGGCACGCTTACTCCCGCTCTCATCGAAACCTTGTTGCAATGCGGAGTAAACCGGGTGAGCCTGGGCGTGCAGTCGTTTGTCGATCAGGAAGCGCAGTCAGTGGGACGGCTGCACAAACGCGCCACCGTTCTCGAAGAGATTGGTCGCCTGCGCGAGGCCGGCCTCGTCAACATTAACATCGACCTGATTGCCGGTTTGCCACACCAGACGGCGGATAGCTGGGCCTTCTCGTTAGCAGAGACGATTGCCACGGGAGTGCCGCACGCGAGCGTCTACATGCTCGAAGTGGACGAGGATTCGCGCCTGGGCAGGGAACTGATCGCTGGAGGCGCCCGCTACCACGCCCATTTCGTGCCCGATGAAGACGCAACCGCGGATTTCTACCAGCAGGCGTGCCAGATGCTAGCCTCCGCCGGCATCGCGCAGTACGAAATTTCCAACTTTGCCCGCACCGCCCCGCATTCGCAAAACGGCGAGTCACAAAGTAACGAGTCGCGCCATAACTTGAAGTATTGGACACGCCAGCCCTACCTCGGCTTCGGAGTCGATGCGCACTCCATGCTTGCTGCCAATCATAACCAGGCCGTCCACCAAGCCCTCCGCTTCGCAACCACCGACTCGCTCGACGCGTACATGAATCGCGCGCCGCACACAGTGACTCCGGTTTCGGCGCAGGCAGCAATCGAAGAAAGCTTCTTTCTAGGTCTACGCCTCAACTGCGGCATCGACCTCGAACGCCTCCGCGCAGACTTCAGTCCGACGTTCAGCCAGGACGCAGTCGCCACTTTGGAATCGGCGGTCCAGCAATGCGTGTACGAAGGCCTGCTCGAACAGCAAGGCGCAACTCTGCGCCTCACGGCCCGCGGCCGTCTCTTATCCAACGAAGTATTCGCCAGATTTCTCGCCGAAGAAACAAAAGTGGGAACCGGCCACGTGAATCCACGTTAGTTGGCCGATCAGTGCCGTTCGGCTTTTGGCCTATCCGGTTCCCACCATCTCAAAAACTTTGGGGAGGCCGATGCCGGCTCCGATATCGAAGATGGGCGGCTCGAATGCCAGAGCCTCGATGCCGGCCTCTCCCGAAGGACTCATCCACACAATGCGAAATTGCGCCCGCGACGCGCCAAGTTGCACGTCGAGCACTTCACCCGTCTGCACCTTCGAGCGGAAGCCGATCAGAACCGCCCCGTGGTTGCTGACATTGCGCACCCGAACAATCTCCGCGAAAGGCCGCGCCATTTTGTCCACTCCCCAGATGCGAACCGAAAACTCCAGGTCCAGCCTGCGCTCTTTTCGCCGATCCATTTTCGCTCCGAGTTCCGCTCCGATTTCAGCTTAACGTTTCAAGCGGATCATAACGACGAACGCCCCAAAGCGAAACGTCACATCAGTTACACGCGAACGAGTTCCGGAAGTTAATTGCACAACGGAAGGAATAGTGGAGGAAATAGTTATTGCCTGCCTATAACTTAGAGATACTACAAAACGCACTTATGTTCCACGTGGAACACTTTTGAATGCAAACAAAGGACTTAGTCGAAGTCTTTGAGCGAGCAGGCCCCCGGCCCGCGAGCGTTGCCGCACGACCCGCATGGTCCGGTCGGCATCGACGGCTGGCTCGTTGCTCCGCTTTTCGCCGACACAGCGAACACGGAGAGTTGCGGCTCCAGTCTCTTGCTCTTGCACTTCGGGCATTCGGCCTTTTGTTTGCCGAAGACCAGGGCCTCGAACTCCTGCTGGCATTCTTTGCAGACGTACTCGAAGATGGGCATGTAAAAACTCCACGAAGAAAATTGCTATCTTCTATTTAAAATCAAATCGTGGGTACTTCGCAAACATACGAGGAGACGCGTCCCTTCAAACCGCGTCGCTGGCTGCGCGGCGGGCATGTGCAGACGGTTGCCAGTTTCTTGATCCCGCGACGTTTTCATCTGCCCGCGCCCGAGGAGCGGCTGGTCGAAGTGGCGCCCGGCGTCCAGGTGCTTAGCCACTGCCACTGGCAAGCGGATCGAGCGCATGCGCTGACCATCATAATCGTGCACGGGCTCGAGGGATCGAGCGACTCGCAGTACATGCTTGGCATCACCGAGAAGGCGCTGGCTGCGGGAATGAATGTGATCCGCTACAACCAGCGCAACTGCGGCGGTACGGACGCGCTCGCGCCCGTGCTCTATCACTCGGGGCTATCGGATGATGTTGCGGCGGTGGCGCGAGAGGTCATCGTGCGCGACGGCGTTTCTCGCCTGGCGCTGGTGGGCTTCTCAATGGGCGGCAACATCGTGCTCAAGCTGGCGGGGGAGTGGGGATCGCAGGCGCCGCCGCAGTTCCGCGCGGTCGCGGCGTGTTGTCCCGCGATTGATCTGGCCAGGTCCGCGGATACGCTGCACGAACCGGCCAACCGGATTTATGAGAAGTATTTTCTGTGGGCGCTGCACCGCCGGATGATTCAGAAGGCGCGGCTTTTTCCCGGCCACTTCGACGTGAGCCGCCTACGGGGCATCCGGAGCCTGCGGGAGTTCGATGACAAGGTGACGGCCTACTATTGCGGCTTCACGGGCGTGGACGATTACTACGATCGCGCTTCGGCGGCGCACGTGGTGGAGCGGATCGCGGTGCCGGCGCTGATTTTGTACGCGGCGAACGATCCGTTCATCCGCATCTCGGCGGAGACGCGGCGGAAGATTGCGTCGAACAGGAACATCACCTTCGTGGAGACCTGCGACGGCGGGCACTGCGCGTTTGTGGGAGTACCTGCTAAATCGCCTGCGGGGGTGGGGAAGGGCAGCGATGGTCGTTATGACGACGGTTATTGGGCGGAGCGTGAGATCGTGAATTTCCTGCGCAGGTTCTGATGGATGCCGACTTCTCGATCGAGCTGGGGCGGGAAGATGCGGCGCTGGATTTTCCGTGGACAGATCCGGCGGGCAAGTTTGCTTATCTTGACTTGAAGCGGCGTCCGGAGTTGACGGCGAGGATCGAGGAGGCGGAAAAGTTTCCCGAGCTGGGGCAATTTTTGCGGGCGATGAACTCGGCGCGGAGCATGGTGGAGACGGCGAAGTGCGATGCGTGGGCGACGATGGAGCTGAACGCGGAGGAAGAGATTTACGACGCCACGCACAAGTTTGTGAGTTATGTGGACGTGGTGTTTGCTGAGATCGATGTGCGTCTATCTTTGTCCGTTCACGAACAGTTTGCCAGGGATCTGGTTGAGTTGCTGCGGCGGGCGCCGGAGTCTCCGTCGGCGGCGGAGGTGTGCGTGCGGCGGTGCTACTACGGGGAGGAAGGTGCGATCCGTGAAGGATTTTACTGCACCTTGTATGTGAGCGGCTACGGCAACGACGGTGCCAGCGCGCGTCAGAATTGGGGTGTGGGGCTGAAGCTGATGGGGAACGCGATCATGCAGTTGTCGGCGGTGGGGCGATAGGTAAAGAGAGTCCCAAGCGGGACGCGACCGCGGAATCCCGCGCTGACAAAGAGAATCCGCGCCTTACGAAATCACCGCAGGGAAATCAAGGCAGCGAAATCATGCAGCCGGAATTCTCAGGCAGCGAGAGCCACCGGGGTGGGCAGGGTTGATCGGAATCGGCTCGCCAAACCACCGCTTTCGCGCCGGAATCAGCCATCGAGCTAAGGACTGCCTGCTGCACAGCCGGCTTCGCCGACCAGAACCGCGCGGAATCAA
>JBEKWX010000115.1:0-9632 GCA_049512675.1 Terriglobales bacterium
CTCTTCACGAGTATGCAAAGTATAGCGAAAGTCGGCGTATCGAAAAGTGAGAACGTGGATGCGTTGCGGTAAGTTAAACAAAAGCAAGGCTAAACATCAACTGCCGTCGCCTCGCCCCGGATTGTGGGAGAATAGTAGAAGCAACCCGCCCAGGAATTCGTACTTGGATCCGAACTTCACAGCTAGGGAATTCATAGTTTAAGGAACTAATGGCAAAAGAGATCCGCAGCATTCGTCGTCAAATCCTGCCGAACGGCCTGACCGTCATCACCGAGCAGATGCCCCACATCCGCTCGGTCGCGATCGGCATCTGGCTGAAGTCCGGCTCGCGCGACGAAGATTCAGAATGGAATGGCATCTCCCACTTCATTGAGCACATGGTATTCAAAGGCACGGAGACGCGCTCCGCCGAAGCCATCGCCCGCCAGGTCGATTCGATCGGCGGCAATATGGATGCTTTCACGGCGAAGGAATGCATCTGCTTCAACATCAAAGTCCTCGATGAGCATCTTCCGCGGGCCATGGATGTCCTCACCGATCTCGTTCTTCATCCCGTCTTCGATGCCGGCGATATCGCGCGCGAGCGCGGCGTCATCCTCGAAGAAATAAAAATGGATCAGGACAATCCCGATTACCTCGTCCACGAAATCTTCACGCAGAGTTTCTGGAAGAACCACGCTCTCGGGCTGCCGATCCTGGGCACGCGCGACACGGTAAGAAGATTCGAGCGCCCCGTGGTCTCCCGCTTCTATGGACACCACTTCGCACCCGGCAATCTCATCGTCAGCGCGGCTGGGAACCTCGACCACAAGCACTTTGTCGACCTCGTCGTGAAATATTTCGAACACGTGAAGCCGGCGCAAAACGGCTTGCACTCGCCCCAGCCCAAGACTTTTTCCCGTATCAACCTGCGCAACAAGAAATCGCTCGAGCAGGTCCAGATCTGCATCGGCGTCCCCTCGCATCCCATGGCCCACGAGCGCCGCTACGCTTCCTACATCCTGAATACGCTGCTTGGAGGCGGCATGAGTTCGCGCCTGTTCCAGAACATTCGCGAGCGTCAGGGGCTCGCCTACTCCATCTATAGCGACCTCAACCCCTATCGCGACACCGGCTCCATGTGCGTCTACGCCGGCACCTCGCGCGAGTCGGCCATCAAAGTCGTCGAGTGCGTGGTCGCGGAATTCCGCAATCTGAAAACCACCCCCGTCCCCGAAGAAGAACTGCGCCGCTCCAAGGACCAGCTCAAAGGCAGCCTCATGCTCTCGCTCGAATCCTCGACCGCGCGCATGTCGAACCTGGCCCGCCAGGACATGTACTACGACCATTTTTACGGTCTCGACGAACTCATCGAGCGCATCGAAGCCGTCACGGTGGAAGACCTGCAGCAAACCGCCGAAGAATTTTTCCGCACCGAGCAGATCGCCGTAACCATCCTCGGCAGCCTGGGCGGCCTGAAACTAACCCGCGACCAGCTAGCCTGCTAACGTTTACTTGAACGCATCGGCTGCCGCCTTGGCACACTGGCCGTCCTGCGCACTGGTGGCGCCCGAAACGCCAACCGCTCCCACAATCTTGCCCTCGCTGACGAGCGGAATGCCGCCCTCAACCGGCGTTGCGCCTTGCAACCGGAGAATGCGCAGGCCCTCCCCGCCGGCCGCGAGTGCATCCTGGAACGCCTTCGTCGGCCGCTTGAACAGGGCCGCGGAGCGGGCCTTGTCAATCGCGACGTTGGCGCTTCCGAGTTGGGTATTGTCCATCTTCTCGTAATAAACCAGATTACCTGCGGGGTCGACGACCGCGACCGCCATGGACCAGTTGTTCTTGGTTGCTTCCGCGAGCGCCGGCATGGCCGCTTTCTTGGCATTCTCCAAGCTGATGCTGAAGCCGTAAGGATTTGGCATCTGGGCAACAGCGCCAGCTAAAGCGCACGGCACGAACATCAGGGCGACAATCGTCTTCACGAGTGATCTCGATGACATGGTTGGTCCTCCTCCGATTGGTGTGGTCTTGAATTTCAAGCTAATGTCGGGCGCAAACTCTGTCAATTACGGAATCGAAATTGAACTAAGCGAGCAGGAGCAATTGGTTTGCGAGAAGAAGAAGTTGCCGCCCCATTGCACAGGTCTCCGCTGCGCTCCCGAGTGGATGGGCCGCATGTTATTCTGTCCGCACTTTTCTCGACGGATTCCTCATGTCCCTGCGCATCATGGGCTTCATCCTGGCGGCCGCGCTCCTGCTCGGCTACCGTTTAATCAAGCCGCGCGCCTATGCCCCTGATCTGCCCGACCGCTGGAATCTCTCCACCCTGTTTCTGGCGAGCGCGCTCACCCTCTTCGCAGAACTCGCGCTCATCCGCTGGGTCGCCACCGAAGTCCGCGTGTTTGCCTATGTCAAGAACCTGGCGCTGCTGCTCTGTTTTCTCGGCTTCGGACTGGGCTGCGCTCTGGCGCGCCAACGTCCCCGCTGGCAAACCGCCGCCACCGCTCTACTTGGATTGATTGCCATCGTTCGTTTGCCCTGGCGCGGCCCGCAGGTCATGGAGAGCCTCTCGCAATACCTCGGCGCCGCGCAGGACATCGAGATCTGGGCCACCCGCGCCGTACATGACACCTCGGGCTTTCTTCTAGCCGTGGCGGTCACCGCCATTCTGCTCTTGCTCGTCACTTACATTTTCATCCCCATCGGACAAACCGTAAGCCGCCAGATCGAACTGGCCCCGCGCCCGCTTTATGGCTACTCCTGGAATCTGGCCGGCAGTCTGGCCGGCATCCTCGCGTTCTTTGCTGTGTCCTGGCTGGCTCTGCCACCCGCGGTCTGGTTCACCATCGTTCTGGCGGGCATGGCGCTGTTGCAATCCAGCCGCAGCGATACCATCTGGCTCGCCGCTGCCGTCTTGCCCGTGGCGCTCCTGCTCTTCGATCCTTCCACGCCGCATCACTTCAACCTTTGGACTCCCTACCAGCAGATCGAAGTCGAGGATCAGTATCTTCCCGATGGAGAAGTTCGCGACACTCAGATTCGCGTCAACCACACTGGCTACCAGATCACGGTGAATCTCTCTCCCGACTTTCTGGCTCGTCACCCAAATTTGTTGACCGAGGCGCCGGACGAGAATCCCTACAACCTACCCTTCCGTTTCACAGCGCCGAACCCGCGCGTCCTGATTGTCGGTTCGGGCACGGGCAATGACGTGGCCGCTGCTCTGCGCCATCAGGCCCGCGCCGTCGATGCCGTGGAAATCGACCCCAAAATCTTCGCCCTCGGCCGCCGCCACCCCGAGCATCCCTACGACGATCCGCGGGTCTCTGCTCACCTCACCGACGCCCGCGCCTTCATGAAGCGCACCACTGCCCGTTACGACCTCATCCTTTTCGGATTGCTCGATTCCCACACCCAGCTCTCCGACTATTCCAACATGCGCCTCGACAACTTCGTCTACACCGAAGAGTCCTTCCGCGAAGCTCGCGCGCTGCTCGCCCCCGACGGCGTTCTGTTCCTCAAGTTCCAGATCAATCATCCCTTTGTGGGGCGACGCCTGGCCGAAATGCTGACCCGCACCTTCGGGAAACCTCCCGTGGTTTTCCTCGCGCCTTCCAGTTACACCGCGGCGGCCACCTGCTTTGCCATTTCGTTCTCAGGACAGGTCGAAGCCAGCCTGGCCGCCGATCCGCGATTGCGTCAGTTTGCCGCTGACCGGCGTCCAGCGTTTCTCGCCTTGCCCGAAGTCGCCGTCACCCCCGTAGCCGTGACCACTGACGATTGGCCTTATCTCTACCACCAGGGACACTGGATCCCGGGCATCTTCTACCTGCTCAGCGCGCTCGTTATTCTGCTCGCGGTCGTACTTTATTTTCAAATTCCCGAAGCCCGCAGCCGAGTTCCTTCCCTGTTCTTCTTCAGCATGGGCGCCGGATTCCTTCTCCTCGAAACACAAGTCGTCAGCCGGCTGGCGCTGTATTTTGGGACCACCTGGCAAGTCAACGGCATCGTGATCGCCGCCATCCTCTCCGCGCTTCTCCTCGCCAACTTTGTAATCGAGAAACAACCGCGCACGTGGCCGCGCGCTTACACTCTGGTCGGGATCCTCGCCGGCATCGCCTGCGCCTACTTCGTCCCCTTCAGCCGCATTCCCGGCTCGGCGGCCTTGGTCGGCTCCTTCGCCGCTCTCGTCTTCGCCATCCCGGTTTTCTTTGCCGGATTATTGTTCGCCTCCGAATTCCGCTCGGCGGACTCTCCCGCCGCAGCTCTCGGCGCCAACATGCTCGGAGCCGTGGTAGGTGGGCTGCTGGAAAACCTGTCGCTGATCATCGGAATGAAAGCGCTCCTGCTGGTAGCCGCTCTCTTGTATTCCCTGGCCGCCATGGGCTTCCGCGGACTACCATCGCCCCGGTCCGCCGCCTCGATTCCACCAGAACATCGGGGAAATGTTCCAAAAAAGAAAATAAGGAAACTCTGATTAAGTGTCGGCAAAAGGCATTAACCACAGGGTACACAGGGGTGCACGGAGGACACCGGGGACTTAATCAGAACTTTCCTAAGCAGGCCAACTCTCGTCACCAGCGCAGCCCGACCGTGATGGGCATAACGATGGTCTTGCCGTCGGCCTGATAAGCGCGATGGTAGCGCCATTCGCCAAAGAGCTTGGCTTTGTGGAGATGGTACAGAGGATACGTCAATCCGCCGCCGTAGTTGAAACCGCCCGCGACCTTGGTGTACGAGGACAGCCATTGCTGGCCCTGAAGGACGCCGTTGTAGCAGTCAATGCCCCACCAGCGACTCCATGTGGGTTGGCAAGTCAATGGGGGCGTGAGCAATTCTCGGTTCGCCGAAGCGGTGCGCGCATAGAAGCCTCCGCCGAAAATTCCGTAGGCGCCGAGTTTGCCGAAATGGCGCGGCACGTTGACGATGCCATCCAGACTTATCGACTGCATATGTGCGCTGGAGTGGTTCAAGCTCTGACTCTGGCTCACGGTGGATTTCAAGTCGAGGTCGTAGTACATGTATTCGGCATCCACGCCGAACAAGCGGCTGAAATTCACGCCGCCTCCGAGTGTTCCCTGGAAAGAGTTCCCGACAAAAGATTGAACCTCGCCGCGGCCCAGGCCAAACCCGGCACCCGCGGTAAAGTTAAAACGATTGAAATCCGATTGTGCCGATGCCGATGCGATGAACCCGCAAAACGCAAGTACGAAGAGTATCCGATTCCTCAATCTCGATCTCCTGTTTCCTGGACCCAAAGTTGCAATGCCAATGCCGTAGAGCCACGCTCGGCAAGCCATGGTTCTTCAACGATAGTTCGGTCACGATAGTTTCTGCCACGATCGCGGTTCTTCACTTAGATGCGCATGCAGAAAACGAAAGCCAGTCTTTTTCCCAACCCTCAGTTGCCCCCGGCGGCCGGCCGGGGCGCGTGGCTGATCTTCGCTAGCAAAACCGGCCAGTACTCGCGGAGCATGTTTCCGCCCGCGCGGCTTGCCAAATCCAGACCATAACGAAACAAGGTATCTCCGACGGTGCGGTTCTGGTCCGGCCAGTATACGTTCGCCAATCCCTCGGCCATCAGCGGCCCGCCCAGCCTTGACCAGGCGACCACATCGCGACCGTCATCGTTGCGCATGATGAAAACCCGTTGCACGGAATACTTCATGGCGTGAAAAAACTTTGGATGAATCTCCGCATAGAAACGCGGATCCTCGTGCAGCACCGAAGCCAGCAGAAACGTCCCGAAGAATTCGCCGGACGCCTGCCGGGCCATATCAGACCCGAAGCGCTTCCCATATCCACCCCACTCTTGTCCGTAGCCGGTTGGCGAATCAGCCGCCTGGCCGACCGCCGAGCCGAGCAATGCCCATGTAAACGAGTCCACGGAAACGCTGTTATCCACGGACAGCTGAAATTTTTTCCACGTCGAAAGCCGCTCCGTACTGTAAGCGATGTCGGGAAAAACGATGGATTTCTTCTGCAGCAGATGCAGGAGGTAGCGCGGCCGGGGAAGGGCTCGGTTGCGTCTGAGGTTGCGGCTGAGGCTGCGGCTTCGCCGTTTCCTGGGCGGATACCACAGTTGTCGAGCCGAACGCAAATCAACACGCACAGCCGCGGTTGCAAGAAGAACGGCTTGTTGGACGGCGTGACGGGCATCCTTCGAGAGAAGCCGTTTCCCCGGCGAATTGACATCGCTAGAGATTACCCAATCGCAAGGCCGGCGGCAAACGGTCAAAAAACAAGTTCCACTTCAGGCAACTTCCCCGGAGCAAGCCACCAGGTACTCCAGCAGTTCACCGACGGTCAGGCCCGCTTTCAGCAACTCAATCATCTCATCCGCGGTGACCCCTGTCTGTTCGCCCAACGCGACGATTTTGGCAACGGCACTCTGCAGCGCTTCTTTCTGCGCAGGGGTGAGCGACTCGGCTAGATCATGGCTTATGGCTGCGGTCAGATGCAGTTCTGTCGTCATTTCGAGCACTCCACGGTCTTGCACGGCGATGGTTTGAGTTCCATGCCGTCACATCGTTCCGGAACCAGAATCCGGCCAGATTACCAACTTGTGGCACCGACTTATGGATTCATGATCCGACAATCCAGCCGATCCGCGCTGTGATCCAGCTTACTTATACTTGTGACGAACTGGCCGGGCCGGGTTCCCCATAGTCTTGAGCTTTCCTGTGTAAGGACGGGGCTCTGCCCCGTCCAAGCGGGGCGCAGCCCCGCTTCCACATGGTCGTCGAAGAAGAAATGTAGCTGCGTTCTCAATATGCCTGCCGAGGCAGACATGAGATGCTCAACTCGATGTACAGCGAAATTAGCGCTATGACGATTCAGGAAAACGTTCCGCTGGCGCCACTGACCACCTTGCAGGTGGGCGGGGCGGCACGCTACTTCGCGGAGTCGAGGAGAGAAGACGAGGTTCGTGAGGCCGCGCAGTTCGCGAAAACGCGATCCCTCCCACTGTTCGTGCTGGGCGGGGGCAGCAACCTGGTGATCGCCGACTCGGGTTGGCCGGGGCTGGTGCTGAGGATCGCAATCGGCGGCATCACCAGTCCAACTACAACCAGCCCAACTACAACGAACCCAGGCGCAACCGGCGCCACGGGTAACGCCGTGCTCTTCAGCGTGGGCGCAGGCGTTAACTGGGATGACTTTGTCGCCCAGGCGGTCGCGCAGAATTGCGCAGGAGTCGAGTGTCTGAGCGGCATTCCCGGCAGCGTCGGCGGCACGCCCGTACAAAACGTTGGCGCTTATGGGCAGGAGGTCGCCGGCACGATCGAATCGGTGCGCGCCCTTGATTTAGAAGAAGACCGCATTGTGGTTTTGCCCAAGCCGGCCTGCGGATTCCGTTATCGCGCCAGCATCTTCAACAGCACAGAACGTGGGCGGTACATTATCTTGCGGGTGAATTACCGGTTGCAGCGGGGAGGGGCTCCGAGTCTGAAGTATGCCGATTTGCAAAAACACTTCGCCGAAAAAAAGACGCCGCCATCGCTCAACGAAGTGCGCGCGGCGGTGCGCGAAATACGGCGAAGCAAGGGCATGCTGATTGTTCCAGGAGACGACGATTGCCGCAGCGCAGGATCGTTCTTCAAGAATCCCGTGCTCAGCGCGGCGCAATTCAAAGAACTGGCCGAGCGCGCCGCATCGAAAGCACTCGCGCTTCCCAGCTACCCCGCTCTCGATGCGCAAAAAAAAGTTTCGGCGGCGTGGCTGGTGGAACACGCAGGGTTCTCCAAGGGATATGCCGCAGGAGCGGCCGGGATCTCGCACAAACATGCGCTGGCGCTGATCAACCGCGGAAACGCGAAAGCAAGCGATATTGTCGGACTGAAAGATGGGATCCAGCGCGGTGTAGAGGAAGCATGGGGAATTCTGCTGGAGCCGGAGCCGGTGTTCGTAGGATTCTGAAGTGCAAGCCCCGCTTCCGATTTCCAATGTAATGAAGTAGGGGCGGCAGATCCCGTAGCGACGGGGCCCTCATGCCGGCCCAGAGGTGTCCGTTACCGCGGAATCCGCCCGCTTGATTCATCGGCCAGTTCGCGCGCTCGCTTGAAAATCCTTTGGAACATCTCTTTAGTCAGCTTGCCCGTCTGCGTGTTTTGGTTGGAGGGGTGATAGGAAGCTAAAAGGACGCGCCCATCGGGCAGAGCGTATTCGCCGCCGTGGCGGAATTCGTACTCCCGCTTGCCGGCGATCAACTTTCTTCGCTGCAGATAGTTGAGATAGGCGTCGAATCCGATTCTTCCCAGGGCAACGATGACGCGCAGATCCTTAAGTCCCTCGATTTCGCGCTCCAGAAACGGAGCGCAGTTGGCCAGTTCCTCGGGAAGAGGCTTGTTGTCTGGTGGCGCGCAGTGGGCGGCTGCGGTGATGTAGAGACCGGTCAACACGAGCCCATCGTGCCGGTCGGTCGCCGTCAGCTGACTGGCAAATCCAGTTTCATAGAGCACCGGGTACATGAATTTGCCGGAGGCGTCTCCAGTGAACGGGCGGCCGGTGCGATTGGAACCGTGGGCGCCGGGAGCGAGTCCGAGCACCAGAACGCGGGCATGGGGATCGCCAAAGCCGGGAACAGGTTTGCCCCAGTACTCGCAGTCGCGGTAAGCGCGGCGCTTCTCGCGGGCAATGCGCTCGCGATATTCGACGAGACGCGGACAGCGCGTGCAGGCGATGACTTCGGCGTTCAGAACTTTGAGCCAGGTGGGGATGGGCATTGTGTAATTTGCGATTTGTAATTTGTAATTGATAACCTGAAGCCAGTTGGGTTCAAATTACCAATTACCAATTACAAATTACCAAATTACAAATTCTTCTGAGGCCAGCGCAACTCTTGGATCGTCGACGATTTCTTGGTCAGGTTTTATTCGGGGCGGTGGGGCTGGGCGCCGTCGCCGCAGTGGATGGTTTCCTGATCGAACCGCATGCTCCTGTCGTTGACGAAATCGGCATTCACCTGCGACGTTTGCCAGACGCATTCCATGGATTTCGCATTGTCGTGATGGGCGACATGCACTTTGGACCGTACGCGGGGAAGCCTCAGGTGGAGCGCGCTGTTCGTCTTGCCCTCTCGCTAAAACCGGATCTCACCATTCTTACCGGCGATTTCGTCTCGCACCCGCTTGCCATGCCCAATGGACCGGAGGGCGCCCGCCACGCCGAGCCCTGCCGGAAGTCCTTCAGCAAATGACAGGAACGTTGACAGGAACTTTGCCAGGCGCTTTGACAGGGACTCTGCCAGGACCTCGGGTGGTGTCGATTCTTGGTAACCACGATCATTGGAACGGTCCCAATATCGTCGCCGATGCGCTCGCTAGCCATGGCCTAAACGTTTTGCGCAATCAATCCATTCCGCTGGAACGCGATGGGCAGCGCATCTGGATCGTGGGCGTAGACGACGTTTTTGAGCACGCGAATGACCTGAATAAAGCGCTGCAGAGAGTCCCGCCAACCGAGACCACGATTGTCGCCGTGCATGAACCCGATTTTGCGGATCGCACCGCAAAGCATCCCGTGGATCTCCAGGTATCCGGGCACTCCCATGGCGGGCAGGTTCGCATTCCCGGTTACGGCGCTCCCATCCTGCCGCATCTCGGGAGGAAGTACCCCTTCGGTCTGAACCGGGTGCGCGACCTTCAGGTTTA
>JBEKWX010000116.1:0-9564 GCA_049512675.1 Terriglobales bacterium
TGGATGGCGGAGAAGTGAACGAAAACGTCCTCGCCATTCTGGCGGCTGATAAAACCATAGCCCTTGGCATCGTTAAACCACTTTACTGTTCCGGTTTCCATGATGTAGCTGTGTTCCTTTTGTGTTGAGGTATGCGCTGGAACTCGCAGGATAGTGCAGGCAGGTCACGCTTTAGAGCGGGGTACTGCTGAACAGCCGCAAAGTCAGACGCACCTAGATTGTACATATTCGGAGGTAAATGGCTAGAAGATTCTGTGCTTACAGAGGTAATCGGTCCTGGTACAGATTACCCCGAGGGCCTCCCGAAAATTCCCGGTTTTCCCCTCCATTCTTTTGTATCACACTGAAAAATAAGGCTAATCAACTTTTGGCAGGGTTCTTGCTTTCTCGATGCAAGAGTCACTGAAAACGAGTAACCAAATCAGTCTGGAGGATTCCATGCCGACCCTACATGTTGAGTCCCTGTACGGCTCGGCGCCGGTTGAGTGTAGAAGTCACTCGACGGCGCCATCAACCAAGTTGGCCAAGAGAAGGCCCAACTTCGACCCGGAGAAATTTCTTGCCACCATTGGCGTGGCTGGGAAAGTCGTAGCTTTTCCCGAGAAACAGACGGTCTTCATGCAAGGAGATGCGGCTGACTCGGTCTTCTACATTCAGGAAGGCAAAGTTCGACTCACGGTCGTATCCAAGACTGGCAAGGAAGCAACTTTGGGCATATTGGGCCAGGGAGAGTTTTTCGGAGAAGGGTGCCTCGTCGGAAGGCCTGTACGCATGAAGTCTGCAACCGCAATGACAGACTGCAAACTTCTGTGCATCGATAACAAAGCCATGATCGAAGCGCTTCATCGGGAACACGAATTCTCCGACATGTTCGTGGCTAATCTGATGACACGGAACATCCGATACGAAGAGGATTTACTTGACCATCTTTTCAATTCGAGCGAAAAAAGACTGGCGCGGGCCCTGCTAAAGCTGGCTCGCTTTGGGAGAGAACGCACCCCCAAGTCTGTAATCCCCAAGATCAGCCAGGAAACCCTCGCCGAGATGATAGGGACTACCCGTTCGCGGGTCAGTTATTTCATGAACCGCTTCAGAGAGTCAGGCTTCGTCGACTATGGCGGGGGAGGGTTGCAGGTTCATAGCTCGCTTCTGAATGTTGTCCTTCGCGACTAGCCTTCGCGCGGCAAACTGAAGCTTGCACCACTAAATTAGCTCTGGAGGATTCCATGCTAGCCATACACGTTGAGAATCTGAGCGACCTGACAGTGATTGAGTGCAAAGGCAGGATCGTCCGCAGCGAAGAGGTTTTCAGGCTTCGCGATGTTGTGCTGGCGCAAGCCGCTACCCGCATTATTGCGCTGGATCTTTCCGAAGTAAAAGCGATTGGCGGTGGCGGCCTGGGGATGCTCGCGTTCCTCGATCGCTGGGCACGCGACCACAATATTCAATTCAAGCTGTTTAGTCCCTCCCGACCGGTCGTGGAGGGACTGGTACATAACCGCTCAATCCTGGACTTCGAGATTGCGAGCTTCCACGAAATGATGCGGATCCTGATGCATGCCGATAACCGGTACGCTCTTGCCGCTTGAGCATCCCGTCTCTGCATGGCAAGGGCGATTCGATCCGCCGCGCAGAAACCGAACTACAGCGCCGCCGTCTGCTCGCGCCGACGCGCCTGAATCTCGATATAAACGTTGATCAGCGACACGGCCGCGGGCGTTACGCCGGGAATGCGCGAGGCCTGGCCTAGCGTCTGCGGGATTACTTTGCCGAGTTTCTCCTGCATTTCGCGCGACAACCCGCTGACTGCACGGTAATCGAACCAATCCGGAATGCGGCGCTGCTCGGCCTTCTTCAGCCGTTCGATGGCGCGCTGCTGCTGGCCGAGGTATCCGGCATACTTGATCTCAGTTTCGACCGACTTAAGCTCATTGCGAATTTCAGACGAAAGATGAACTGGAGCGGAATCAACCGCAGGGGACGCCGAGCTCGCCGAGGAATTTCTTTCGAAAAACTGCGGCACGAGATCCCTGAGAGCCGGCACCAGTTGCTCGATGGTAATCTCCGGCCGCTTAAGCATTTGCGCCAAAGGCTGCCCAAGAGCGGAAGCCAGATCAAGTGGGGCCAGCTCGATTTGCCCCGCCATCGCAGCCGTCAGCTTCGTCCTCTCCAGCGCTTGCTTCACTTCTTCCAGCCGCCGCTGTTTCGCTTCGAATTCCACCCAAGCTTCATCCGAGATCAGTCCCACCCGCCGTCCATGCGGAGTGAGCCGCCGGTCGGCGTTGTCGATCCGCAGGTGCAAGCGGAACTCCGCGCGCGAAGTGAACATCCGGTAAGGCTCTTTGGTGCCTTTCGAAATTAAATCGTCGATCAGAATCGCCGTGTACGCTTCCGTGCGGTCGAGCACCAGCGGAGACTCTTTCTTCACCTGCAGCGCCGCGTTAATCCCGGCCATGATTCCCTGGCACGCCGCTTCTTCGTACCCCGACGTCCCATTGATCTGCCCCGCGAGAAACAGTCCGGCAATCTTTTTCGTTTCCAGCGTGCGCTTGAGTTCCGTGGGATCGATCGAGTCGTACTCAATCGCGTACCCAGGCCGCATCATCTCCGCGCTTTCGAGCCCCGGAATCGACTTGAGGATCGCCAGTTGCACATCAATCGGGAGCGAAGTGCTCATGCCGTTCACGTAGATCTCGTGCGTGTTCAGGCCCTCGGGTTCCAAAAAGAGCTGGTGCGTCAGTTTGTCGGGAAACTTGACGATCTTGTCTTCAATCGAGGGACAGTAACGCGGCCCCGTCGAATGAATCTGTCCGCTGTACATCGGCGAACGATGTACGTTCTCGCGAATGATACGATGCGTTTCTTCGGTAGTAAAAGCGATGTAGCACGGCACCTGCGAGTCGTGATGCGCAACCCGCCGCGTTCGAAAGCTGAACGGTGTCGGATCCAAATCGCCCGGCTGCTGCTCGAACCGAGCCCAGTCAATCGTGCGTCCGTCGAGCCGCGGAGGCGTCCCGGTCTTGAGCCGGCATCCGCGCAGGCCAAGCTTTTTGAGCGCTTCGCCCAGCAGAACCGCCGCCGGTTCTCCCGAACGTCCCGCCGGATACTGCTGCTCGCCGCAGTGAATCAGCCCGTTAAGAAAAGTCCCAGTAGTGATGATGACCGCGTCCGCCGAAACGCGGCGTCCATCGCGCAGGAGAATGCCGCGAATGCAGTTCTCAGTTCTCAGTTCTCGGTTCTCAGTAGTTTCGAGTGCAACTGAGAACTGAGAACTGGGAACTGAGAACTGCTCCACCATCACATCCGCGACTTCCGCCTGCTTGATCTTCAGATTTGCCTGCAACTCCAGCACTTCGCGCATCTTCAGGCGATAGGCCTGCTTGCAGCACTGCGCCCGCGGCGACCAGACGGCGGGTCCACGAGAGGTATTGAGCAGGCGGAATTGAATTCCGACCGCATCCGTGATTTCGCCCATGATGCCGCCCAGCGCATCCACTTCGCGCACCAGGTGCCCCTTGGCGATGCCGCCAACCGCCGGGTTACAAGACATCTGCGCGATCAGATCGACGTTCAGCGTATAGAGAGCCGTCTTCAGCCCCATGCGAGCCGCTGCCATAGCCGCTTCGCATCCCGCATGGCCAGCGCCCACCACCACCACCTCGAAATGTTCGTCAAACGCCTGCATGTATGTTTGTTCACGCCCCACAGCAACGGAGGGAGTACGGCTTGGTTAATTGTAGCAATGTTCCACGCTCAGGCAGCGAGAGCGTAGCCGGGCACTGGTTTCTAACGCCGCGTCCTTGTGATTCGCCGGTCCAAACGGTAAAATCAAGAGTTATCGGGGTAAATTATGGAAACGAACATCATGGAAACAAAGCCATTTCTGTCTCTGCTCGAAGAACGCATTCATCAATACGACTTGCTCTGTCATCCCTTTTACCAGGCCTGGTCGGCGGGCGAGCTGACCCACGACGATCTGCTCGCCTATGCCGAGGATTACTACTCTCACGTGGAGGCGTTCCCGGGCTATCTGGCGCAGCTTGCCGTTCGGCTGGAAGATGGCGAACTGCGCCGCGCCGTTCTCGCTAACATGGCCGACGAGAAGGGCGGCGAAGATTCTTTCGTCGAGCCGGAACGTTCGCACTCCGAACTGTGGCTCGATTTTGTCGAAGGCGTGGGCGGAGGCCGCATTCCGAAACGGCGGCCGGTTGGGGAGGTTCGCAAGCTCATCTCCTGGTTCCAGCGTGTCGCCGGCGAAGGCACTCCGGAAGAGGCGCTGGCGGCTTTCTATGCCTACGAATCGCAGGTGCCGCGCTTGGCGCAAGAGAAGGATCGCGTCCTGCGCGAACTCTACGGCGCCGATGAAAAGACTCGCGGCTATTTCACTTTGCACGCCACCGCCGACGTGTATCACGCGCAGGTGTGGCGCACGCAACTGGAAAAGCGGGTTAAGGCCAATCCGGAGACTGCCGAAAAAGCGTTGGCTGCCGCAGAGAGAGCGGCCAAAGCTTTATGGAGCGTGCTGGATGGCTTCGAGGCGCGCCGCTTGGAACAGGTAGCGGCGTAGCTTCAAGTCAGAATCAGGAAGGCAACCTGTAGAGACGGGGCTCACCCCGTTTCAGACGCGGCAAGCCGTGTCTCTGCAAGTCTCGCCAGTAGCGTGCAGCCATGAATCCAGCGCCGATCTGGTTTGAACGGAAGTTTGAGTTCACCTTCCCCGTGGAGCAGCATCCGAACCTGTGCGCGCGCTTGCGAGGCACGCCGGCCCGGCTGGAAGAAATCGTCCGCGGCGCTGATCGCGATGCCTTGGTTAGGAAACCACGCGAGAAAGACAAGTGGTCGGCCCAGGAACATGCCGGGCACTTGCCGGACTTAGAACCTCTATGGATGGCGCGGGTCAATGATTATCTGAGAGATGACTACCTGACGGGAGCATCCCAGCTTACCGTGGCTGACCTGAGCAATCGGAAGACCAGCGAAGCGCAGCACAACCTGCGCCCAATCGAAGAGATCCTAGCTGAATTCCGAAGCGCGCGCTCGCGACTGCTGAGCCGTGTGGAAAAGATCGACCCTGCAGTTTTCGCCCGCTCCTCTCTCCATCCGCGGCTGAAAATACCCATGCGACTGGTGGACCATCTGTACTTTGTGGCAGAGCACGATGATCACCACCTGGCCTACATCTGGGGACTGACCAACGCAGGCTAGCAGGAAACACACTCAAGAAGTGACGCGGATTAGGGGCTTCGTGTGCGGTAACACTTCGCCGATTTCGACGGCGGGAACACCGGCATCCTCGAGCGCGCGTTCGAGCGGGCCGGCGTCTTCGGCGGAAACCGAGATCAACAGCCCTCCGGCAGTTTGCGGGTCGAAAAGCAGCGTGCGGATGTGGTCGGGAACCAACGGATCGGAGCCAACCAGGCATTCGGCAAAGTCACGATTCGCTTTGAGTCCGCCGGGGATATAGCCGGCGCGGATGCAATCGAGCGCGCCTTCGAGCACCGGAATGTTCGCGGAGTGAAAGACGAGACTGACGTTCGATCCGAGCGCCAGTTCGCGAGCGTGGCCGATCAAGCCGAAGCCGGTGACGTCGGTCAGGGCGTGGACGGCAAAGGCGTGGTCGTTGACCGGCTGCTCCGACGCCACACGCCCGCCCGTGATTACCCCGGCCGCCACCTTGTTCAAAGTAGTCATCGACTTCACTGCCGCGTCGATCCACTCCTGCTTGGCAACGCCTTTCTTGATCGCCGTCGAAATCACACCTGTGCCCAGCGGCTTGGTGAACAGCAGCCGATCGCCGGGTTGCGCCCCCTGGTTGGTCAGCACGCGCTGGGGATGAATCACGCCGGTGACGGAGTATCCGAATTTCGTTTCTTCATCGCGGATGCTGTGGCCGCCCACCACCGTGCATCCAGCTTCGATCATCTTCGACAAGCCGCCGGCCAGAATGCGCTCCAGAATCTCGAGATCGCCTTTTTCGGGAAAACACACAAGGGCCAGCGAAGTCAGCGGCTTTCCCCCCATGGCATAGACGTCGCTGAGCGCGTTGGTTGCCGCGATTTGGCCGAAGGTGTAAGGATCGTCCACGATGGGCGTGAAAAAATCCACCGTCTGCACCAGCGCCGTCTCGGGCGTGAGCAGATACACGCCGGCGTCGTCGGCGTGATCGAAGCCGACTAGCACATTCGGGTCCTGTTGCCGGGCTAATTTCCCAAGCACTGTGTCCAGCGCCGCCGGACTCAGCTTGGACGCTCAACCCGCGGCTTTTACGGACTCCGTGAGACGAAATGGCTTTGTGTCAACCACACGCTCATTGTAGCGGAGGGGGACCTCTGACCTTACTTCACGCTGACCTGCGTGATCTGCAGATCCGGATAGGCGTGGTTCCACTGGGCCGAGATGTTTTCGAAGGTCAGGCGGAAAGGTTTGCTCTGGCCGGGCGCGAGCGGCGACAGGTTGAGGTCCACGGCTTCGTCGTACGGTCCGCCGGTGCGCAGCACGCGGATGGGAAGTTCCTCGCGTTGCGCCGTCTGCCCCATGTCGTCCTTGAACGTGATCTGCACCACCGCGTGGATGACGGTCTTGTCGCCGGTGTTGGTGATGGCGCCATCGATATAGCTGACGGTTGCGCCGACAAAATTCTGCGCGGCACTCGTCTTCAGGTCCGAGAATTTCAGGTACGCGGCATACGGTGGAGGTGGGGCGGGCTTTTTTTGCTCGGAGCGGAAAATCAACGCCAGGAAGCCGACCACGATTCCGACAATGACGATCCCGACAAGGATAGGACGGAGGCCGGACTCTTGCCGCTCCGTCGTGGGATTTGCGCCCGGCTGGATCAGGCTATCCATGGCGGGATTGTACTACCGAGTGTTAGGTCTCAGGTGTTAGGTCCCGGGTCTCAGGAAAACTAAATTCCGAGACCTGACTCCCGTGACCTGAAAGGCGGCTGTCCCTACGCAAGCGCCTCTCTAGCGGGCACCCACGGAAGACGATGGAATCGCGGCGTTCCCCGACAGCCGCGAAGCGCCCACACGATAGTTGTTGTAATCAATCGTCAGCGTGGCGCGTCCGCCCAGCCGGATGTAGCTTACAGACTCGTTGCGCCGGGGAAACCAGAAATCCTGCACCTTCATGTACTCGTGATGAACTTCGCTTTTCTTCGTCCAGAATGAAGGATTCTGAGCTGGCTCGGCGTCAATGCGCGTCACGGCAAAATCGGATCCGTCGACCCACACTTTACCGCGATAGACATACTTGCTTCTCGCTTTCGGGTAGACGGCGAGCACGTATTGGCTGCCCTGGTTCAAGGAATTGACGCCCAAGGAATTGACGCCTGAGGACTCGAAGCCGATCAGCACGAAGTCGTAGTTGTCGCGGTTCAGCAGCGTGCGAGCGTGCATTTCCGGTTCTACGGCTTCTTTTTCGCTCTCCAGCAAGCGTTTGAACACGCGGTCGATGATCAGCTTCGAGCCCTTTTGGGAGATGACTTTGAAGCTCTTGGTTGAAGGACTGTCATACGTTGCCTCCACCGTCATTTCAGCCTCGCGATCGCCCGGGAATCCGCGATAGGAAAGGCGATAGACGCGGGTGGATTCGAGGTGGCGCAGAGCCCGTGCCCGCTCTTCATCTTTGCGGACGAGATTGTTCACGACCTGGTCAACTGAGAGTGGCGCCGTGGTGATGGAAGGCGGGAGCGGGCTGGAATCGGCTCCGAACGCGCCTACCAGTGTGGCCGCCAGCAGCAAGAAGAGTCTGGTCAATCTTTGAATCGAACTCATGAAATCATTCGTCAAAGGACCTAGCTTACCACCATCTCCGACCCTCCCCGAAGTGCTGGGCGACCGGATGGCGGAAGCGGGTATCCATGTCAAGATTTGGGCACCTGGTCAAGATTTGGGCACCTGCTCTCGGCAGCAACCGAGCAAATTTCTCGGGTAGCATCGCGATTTCACCCACTTTCAAGAGGCGGGCCGAGAAACCAAGTGAATATTTTCAATTACTTGCGAGAGACGCGTAAACGGGCAGTTAATTGCAGTTGCACTCGATTAAACTAGGAGCGCCCTCCCCCATGTTTATCCGCGAAAGCGAAAGATGTGTGCATTGGAACTGGATTGCCATCTTCTCCTACTCCGCATCGCTGGTTATCAGCCTGGCGATTTGGACAGGTCTATTCCGGGCCGTGGCACACCTGGTGAAGTAACGGGAAGCTAGGCGGCGAGAATTAGCCAGCTCGGTGCCGTTTCCTGGTGATCATATTCTAGTGATCATAGTGCAGCAGCGAGAACACGTCATACTTTGCCAGCCTCTCGCGACCTTTCAGAAAATCGAGTTCGACCACAAACGCCAATCCTGCAATCTGCGCGCCTAGTCCGCTGGCCAGTTCCGCCGTCGCGACCGCCGTTCCGCCGGTGGCCAGCAGGTCGTCCACGATCAGAATGCGTTCGCCTTTTCTGATAGCGTCTTTGTGAACCTCCAGCGCGTTGCTGCCGTATTCAAGTTCATAGCTGATCTTCAGGGTTTCGGCGGGCAGCTTTCCCGGTTTGCGGACAGGAACGAATCCCGCATTCAGCCGGTAGGCGAGCGCTGGTCCAAAGATAAATCCCCGAGCCTCCATACCCAGCACCTGGTCAATTTCCTTGCCGATGTAGTTTGCCGAGAGCGCGTCAATCAACCGAGCGAAGCCGACTTTGTCCTTGAGCAGCGTGGTGATGTCGTAGAACAGGATGCCTTTTTTCGGAAAGTCGGGCACCTCCCGGATCAGCTTCTTCAACCCCTCGCAATTTACTGGCTCGGTCGGCATCTGGGTTGACATCTTGGTTTGCATTCTAGGGTTAAGCTCCTCGAACTTGAAATGAATTGAGTCCCGCGACCGGCTCGGCCTCGGATTCTTCTACGTCATCCACTCGAGCCGCACGCGGGCCTTCGCGCAACCGCGATCGCATTCCTGACAACTGCTCGCGCGTTCCCATGGCCAGCACTTCGACGCTGCCATCGGGATTGTTGCGCACCCATCCTGAGATTTGCAAGATGTGCGCCTCACGTTCGGCAAACCAGCGGAAGCCAACGCCTTGAACACGTCCGCGCACGAGAAAGCGACGGGCCAGGACGGGGATTCGCTCTGCAGAAGACATGGGAGATATTTGTGATTTGTAATTTGTAATTGGACGCCCTCGCGTGTTTGTTTTTTCAATTGCCAATTACAAATCACAAATTACAAATTGGACTACTGCGCTCGCGACAAATACGTGCCTTCCGCGGTATCGACCTTGATCTTCTCGCCTTCATTGATGAACGGCGGCACCTGCACGATGAGGCCGGTTTCGGTCTTCGCCGGCTTGGTCACACTCGATGCCGTTGCGCTCTTCAGGCCGGGCTCGACTTCCGTCACGGTCAACACCACGGTCTGGGGCAACTCGATACCCACCGCCTTGCCATCGAAAAACTCCACCTTGATCTGCAGGTTCGACGTCAGGTAATCCACCGCGTCGCCCAGCGTCTCGCGGGTCAGGTGGGTCTGCTCGTAGTTTTCCGTGTCCATGAAGTAGTAGCTGTCGCCATCGGCGTACA
>JBEKWX010000117.1:0-9554 GCA_049512675.1 Terriglobales bacterium
AGCTGCACTCCGGCGGCCACGAATCTGGGGGTGTAGGTCGCCATGTATTCCGGCGAGCAGAGATAGATATTGCGTCCTTCGACCGAGCGCGGCATGCCGGCGTTCGGCTGCGCCGCCAGGGGCACGGAGGTGACCGCCCGCACGCGCTCGATGGCGTCGAGCATCGCGACCGGTCCCACGCTGCAGTTGATGCCGAGCACGTCGACCTTCCATTCCGTCAGCCGGGCGGCGAAAGCCTCGGGGTCGGAGCCATCGAGGCAGTTGCCGTCTTCGTCAATCGTGACCTGGGCCACGACGGGAAGAACGGCGGGAAGCTTCGCATTCACATCCCGGCAGGCCAGCACCGCCTGGTGCAACTCTTCGACGTAACCGAAGGTTTCCAGCATGAACAAATCCACTCCGCCCTCGACCAGGGCTGCGGCCTGTTCGCGAAACGCCGCGCGCGCCTCTTCAAACGAAGTCTTGCCCAGTGGTTCAATGCGAACCCCCAACGGGCCGATTGATCCGGCGACCCAAACGTCGAAACCCTGGGCTGCTTCGCGAGCCAGGTGAGCGCCCGCCAGGTTGATGTCGCGCACGCGATCGGCCAGAGTGTGCCGCGCCAGGCGAAAGCTGTTCGCGCCGAAAGTATTGGTTTCGATAATCTCGGCGCCGGCCTGCAGATAATCGTGGTGGACGGCACGGATCAACTCCGGCTGCGACAGGTTCAGCTCGTCATAGCAACGGTTGATGAAGATGCCCTTGGCATAGAGAAGCGTCCCCATAGCTCCGTCACAGAGCACGGGCGATTGCTTCAGACGCTCAATAAAGTTACGTGCCATCTTCTTGAGAATACAGGATGAGCGGGATAATTGAATCATTGAGCGATTGAGGCACTGAATCATTGAAGGTCAAAATGTCTAAATGTCTCCAGGATTCAATGCCCCTTTCTCCTTTGCTATAATCCTTGTTCTCGCATCCAAGTGATTATCCGGCATGAGGTTGGAGTCCCAGGTTTGAAAAGAGCCCTGATCGTTGTGCTATTCCTGCTGCCCGCCAGTTTGGTGTGGCTGAGTTGCGGCGGCAGTTCCTCCACTGGCGGCTCAAAAACCAGCGGTCTCGCCTACCGCGCCTTTATCTCGAATAACGTCTCAGCCGGTACCAGTTCGGTGGCTGGTGTGTACATCGTCAATGCTGTAAACGATACCCGTGGGCCCGTAGCCCCGATTTCCGCCGGCAACACCCCGGGAATGATGGTGGTCACGCCCAACCTGGCCCAGACCCTGGTCTTCAGCGGCAACGGTACCCAGTTCTCGGACAACCAGCTCACCATCATCAACAACGCCAGCGAATCCGCCGCCACTCACGTGACTTTGCCCGGCATGACCTATAGCTTCGTGGTTTCGCCCGACAGCTCCACCGCCTACGTCGCCGTGCCCACGGCCACCGTGACCGACCAATCTCCCGGCGCCATTGGAGTCATCAATATCAAATCGGGCGCCATCGCCGCCGTTATTACCTGCCCGCCGCTAAACCCGAATCCTCCGAATCCTCCACCTCCTCCCGTCTGTGTCACGCAGGACCAGGGAGACCAAGGCATCAACCAGCCTTACCAGTTTCTCAGCATGGGAAACACCGGCACTCGCATCCTGGCCTTCAGCCAGGGCGCGAATGCCGTCGCGGATACGATTGCGGTGATCACACCCTCGAGCGTGGGAACGGAGTATCCCGTTGTCACTTTCGTGCCCGGCTTTGACCATCCCGTGGCGGCGTTCTTCAACAGTGACGACACCACCGCTTACGTGCTGAACTGTGGCCCGGAGTGCGGCGGGCAACAGGCCAGCATTCAAACTCTCGATTTGACCACGAATACGGCAGGCCCGACTGGCGTCGTCTGCACTCCCGGCGGTAATCCATCGTGTATCGGTACTCTCAACCTGACCGCCGGCAGTGTTGCTCTGATCAATGGTTCGACCATGTATGTCGCGGGCACACCGCCACCTGTCGGGGGAGCTCCGCAGCAGCCCTGCACAGGGGAGACGACTGCGGCACAATCCTGCGGGCTGCTCACCATCGTTGACCTGTCCACCATGACGGTGACCAATTCCGGGATCATCATCACCGACGGATATCACGATCGCATCGCGCTCGGCGCCAACGGACAGCTCTTCATCGGCGCGAGCACTTGCACCGAGATCTTTGCGCCCGTTCCCGGAGACGAGGTCCGTGGTTGCCTTTCCATTTACAACACGCTGACGTCCGCCGTGGGGCCGGTTGCGCCTGGCGGCGTCGCAATTCCTGCCGAGAACGGAGATGTGACCGGCATCCAGCCCATCGGCACGCGCCAAGTAGTCTATGTGGTCCAGGGTGGATCACTCTATATTTACAACGCCACCACCGATGCCCTGGAGTACAACCCGAACAATCCGAATAACCCCGGTGAGGTCAACGGTCTCATCGGCTATTTCATCGATGTCAAGATCGTAGATTTTTGAAAGGCGCTGTTCGTCGTTCGCTGTTTGCTCTCTAGCGAATAGCGAACGACCGACGACCGACGACTCCCTACCGCTGCTCGAGCGTCATCTCATGCGCCCGGTGCTGCTCAATCGCGGCCTGCGAAAAGGGAAAGGCGAAGGTCGAGCCTCCGTACCAGGCCGCCCACTGGTCCATGTAATACGGACTGAGGAAAATTCCGCTCTCTCCCGTCACCAGGTTCAGCGTGCTTTCGTCAAAGTTCGAGAAGTTCCACGTCAGCCGTTCGGAGGGGCCAAACCCGCGGCTCACCTGCTTCACCGTCTGCCCGCTCCCGCTCAACGGATGCGATCCCGGCCCCGTGAAGCGCCCAATCACCGGAAGCCGGCTGAGCACGAGATGCTGGATTTCAACCGGATAATTCTTTCCCCACTTCCACTCATTAAGGTCCGAGGGAGGTGCTGCAGCCGCTCGCGAAGGATCGCCCGCCTGCTTCACGACGTTCTCAAGCGCAGCCGTCACCAGGCTCTCATAATCGGAGTATCCCGGAGGCAGCCAGCGCGCCGGCTGCTTGGTCAGCACATTCTCCAGCCACACCGTCGACATCATCCAGCGATAGCTCTTCCAACTCAGCGCGCCGGAAGCCGCGCGTGATTTCGGGCTTGAATTCGAGCTATCCGCCGCCGCACCCAGCTTCGGCTCCAGCAGCAACCGCGCCAGTTCCTGACGCGCCTTCGTCTCAATCGTCGGCGCCGCTGAATCCGCCGACATCCGCCCATCCCAGTCGCGCAAAATTTCCGCTGCCCGCTTTGCACGATCGGACGCGTTCGCGGCGTGATCGACAGCGTACACGAATTTGTCGGCGCAGAAGCGGTCGTAGGTCGACGACACATCCATCTGCAGCGCCAGCATATCCGCCGGCGCAAACTTCTTTCCCGATTCCAGCACCCGATAAATGCGATCCGTCCGCCAGGGCGCTTCCCATTCCGTGCTGATCGAATATTTGTAGCCTTGCGGAGTGATGCGGCCGTTGGCGGTCGCCAGAATTCCCGACGGTGGATCATAAACATGCGGCATCTCGTCGAAAGGAATCCAGCCTTTCCACTCGTGCGCATCGTCGCTGCCGCTCACGGGCAGGCTGCCATCGCCCGCCGCGCGGATCGGCACGCGCCCCGTAGCCTGATATCCGATGTGGCCATCGACGTCGGCGTACATCACGTTTTGTCCGGGCGCGCCAAAGTTCGAGAACGCCTTCCGAAACTGATCCCAGTCCTCCGCCGAGTCCGCATCGAAAAACACCAATCCCATGCCGTCCTGCAACGTCCAGCGCAAGGCGATCTTGCGCGTCTCGCCCGGAAGCAGTTCAGTGATGACCGGTCCATGCCGCGTCGTCACCACGTCGAACGTCACATCCGGCTTGCCTTTGACGTGAATCGTTTCCTGCCGGTGCTGCGCATCAACCCATCCTGCCGGAGTCTTGTACTGCCCCTGCGCATTGAACTCCTCGATGAAGTCGTCTTCCACAGTCGGCCCAACGTTGGTGAATCCCCAGCCGATGCGCTGGTTGTGGCCCACAATAACGAACGGAACTCCCGGCAGCGTAACGCCGGCAACGTCGAAGTTGGCGGATTTTGTTTCTGTTGATGTCGCGGTTGTTATTCTCAGATGCGCCGCAAACCACAGGTTCGGCATCTGGTGGTCCAGGTGCATATCGTTCGAGAGCAGCGGTTTCCCCGAAACCGTATGCTGCCCCGAAACGACCCAGTTATTCGACCCCGGCCGGAACGAATCATCGGGGTATCCAGCCCCGGAGGCGTATTCAGTGCCGGAGGAGAATCCAGCCCCGGAGAAATATCCAGCCCCGGAGGGGCGACCGAGCTTAGCCCAGCGCTTCAGCGCTGGGAAAAGTGGAACAAACGATTCAAGTCCCGGAGGGACGACCAAGTTCTCTTTTACGAGACCAGACTCCGGAGCCAGCGCGGTAGTCAGCCGCCCCGTTCCTCCCGCCGGATCGACCTCTTCGTCGTCATCCTCATCTTCATCGCTATCGCTGCCGTGAGCCGCGGGTTCTCCATCTATCCGCCGCACTTCAGTTGGCGGACGGTCCCGCCAGGAAGAATTCACGTACAGGTCCGCCGTCAGTTCCGGTCCCAGCTTCGCCAGAATTTTTTCTCGCTCTAGCGCACGCTCGTAGGGGTAGTGGTTCAGATACTCCACCAGGAGCGCGCCCACCAGCAAGGAATCCGTCACCGTCCAGGGCCGCGGCGTGTAGTTCATCAGGCGGAATTCGAGCGAAAGCCGTTCGCGATGCGATTCGAGAAACGCATTCACTCCCCGGGCGTAAGCGTCAAAATAAGGCCGGTCGCGCGCGGAGATACTCTTCTCCGCTGCTTCGGCCGCAAGCCGCAGCCCCAGAATCCGCTGTTCGCGATCCATTTTCACCGTGTCTTCGCCGATCACTTCCGAAAGTTCTCCGGCAGCGGAGCGCCGCATCATGTCCATCTGCCACAGCCGGTCCCGCGCGGTCACGTAGCCCTGGGCAAAAAATAAATCTTCGAGTGTCGCCGCCTCAATCGTCGGCACCCCGTGCTCATCGCGTATGACGCGCACCTTCGACGAAATTCCAGAAACAGAGACGCTGCCATCCAGTTGCGGCAGCGGACGGCGCGCGATCCAGTAGAGCCACCAGGCCCCAGCGATAAGCGCCGCCAGCAGAAGGCAAACCGCGTAGTAAAGCACCCGGAGCGCAGGATTGCGCCGCCGGACTTCAGAGCGTGAAATCTCAGGCAGGGAAATGGCGGAAGACATTACTGAAAGATTGTAGGGGCGCGTGGAGCCCGTGACAACCCGCGGGCGGCCCAGCTTTTCGTCGACACAACTATGTTATAGAGGGTGGCCCATCCTTCGCGGCTTCTTGCGAAGGGTGGGTGGCAGACTAACGGCACAACGGCGCGCCACCGCTTGGCGCGGCTGGAAACGAAACGGAATCGGCCGCGTCAGCCCACCCCTGCGAAAAACGCAAGCATGGGGCACCCTCAGTTCTGTTAAGGCGAAGGATTCCAAAAGCGCAGGGTGGGCACCCCCCTGCCAATACAAGTTGAGCCTCTTCTCGGTCTGTATAATAAGTGGGATCGTAGGTACCTAGTGTGGCGCTTCCTAACCTGCTGTTCATCGACACCAATATCTGGCTTGACTTTTACAGAGCCAAGAACGAAACCGGTCTCCAACTGCTCGAACGCGTCGAAAAGATCGCTCATCGTCTCATCATAACGTTTCAACTCGAAAGCGAATTCAAGAAGAATCGTCAATCGGCGATCGTCGATGGTCTGGACGCATTGAAGGAACCGTCTCGACTGTCTCGTCCGGGAATCTTCTCGAATGCGAAAGCTACTCACGTTATCGAGCGTCACCTGCACGAAGCAGAAAAGCGAGTCAAAAAGCTGCGCGACCGCCTCTTAAAGGCGCTGGAAAATCCAGCACAGAATGATCCCGTGTATCAAGTATGCCAGCGAATATTTCAAAAAAACGACGATTTAACGTTGACTCGCAACGACATCACGAGACGCACTGTCCGCCGTGCGGCGATGAGGAGATTCATGCACGGCTGTCCACCTCGGAAACAGAGCGATACTTCCTATGGAGACGCCATTAATTGGGAATGGATGATTAGATGCGCTGCGAAGAAGAGAGCGGGTCTCGTGATCGTGTCGCGGGACACCGATTATGGTATCACCGTGGGCAACAAGTCCTATGTCAATGACGAACTGCGGCACGAGTTCAGCGATAAGGTGAGCCAGTCGCGCAAGCTGGTGCTGTACACTCGCCTGTCAGACGCACTCAAATCGTTTGACGTTCCCGTCTCGAAGAAAGAAGAAGAGGCGGAGAAGGACCTGGTATCCACTTCCGCGAGGTCGTTCTCCAATCTCGACATGATCAACAACTATCTACTAGGCATCAATTTTGACAAATCAAACCTCGGTATCAGCAAGTATCTCCATGCCATCAATTTGGACAAATCCAATCTCGACGTAATCGACGACTATGTCCGTAGGAATTGGGACAATTCAAAGCTGAACAATCTTGCGGCTCTCGCTGCTTCTCAAGTCTCGCCACAGCAACTGAACAGTATTGCGACTATCGTTGCTTCTCAAGTCTCGCCACAGCCGAAGGAGAAGGACAAAGAGTGACCGTGGCGACGACCTCGCCGCCCAACTTGCCTTTGATCTTTTTTCATCACACCCAGCCGGTGAGCATCATCACAGACGCCCAACCCGCGCATGCGCGAAAATAGCGATTGAATTGGGGTAGCTAGAAGTGTGCCGTCAACCAGGACGGCCCTCGAAGCTGCCCCAAACCCATTTTCAGCGCTCTTTGACAACCTAAGTCCTTATTCCGGAATACTTTGATATAAGTCCTTATTTTCCAAAGACCGGAGCGAAAAATTGCCCCTAACTCCCTGATTCTACTAGCGAGGGGGGGTGGGGGTACCAGCTAGTTAACACAACAGAAAGCAGGAACAGGATCAGGCCTGAAGCTGGGAGTCGGTTGGCGCAATCCGCGCTCCGCCCAGTATCATGTTGGCGACCCCTCGGCGTGCATTATCATCGTGTGTGTCCGCGCCGCCCAACATGTTGCAGAAGCGAATCGACGATCAGCCGACCATCTCGCGGGAGAACATCCGCGAGGCCGAAGGAATTTTCCTGCAGCATCTCAAACGAGTCGGACTGAAACAGACCGAACAGCGCAGCGCAATTCTGCGGACCTTCTTGGAAACTCGTGAACATCTTTCGATCGACGAATTGCATCGCCTGGTCAAGAAGACCGACCCGCGCATCGGTTTCACTACCGTTTACCGCACGCTGAAGCTTCTGGCGGGTTGCGGCCTGGCCAGCGAAGTCGCCTTTCACGACGGCATTGCGCGTTACGAACACCAGTACAACCGCCGCAGCCATCACCACATGGTGTGTACCGAGTGCGGCGCCTCGGTCGAATTTTTCTCGGAGAAAGTCGGAGAAATCGAGCACGAGATCGGACGCAAGCACCGTTACGTTACCACCCGCCACACTTTCCAGATTTATGGTGTTTGCGAAGAATGCCGAAAGAAAACGAATGAACGCCGAATTGTCTAGTCCAGGAGCGAATCCGGCACAAGCTCTGGTGAAGTGCCCCCATTGCGGAACCGTGATGCCCGCGAACTCGGGATTTTGTCCCGGCTGCGGATGGTCGATGACGCCGCTTCCTCCCGCGGAACGTGCGGTCGCGGCTGTCGCCTATCTCACCTTTGCCCCGGCCGCGGTGATCTTGTTTCTTCCTGCATATCGCACCAACCGCTTTGTCCGCTTTCACGCCTGGCAAAGCGTTCTGCTCTGGGGAGTCTTTTTCGTTTTGACCATCGCCGCGCTTTTTCTTTCGAATGTCGCGGCAGCCATGGTTCTTCTTCTGTTCGGAATTCTGGCTTCGCTGGCCATGTTGTTCTTGTGGATTGTTCTTTCAATCAAGGCATGGGAGGGCGAGCGTTTCGAGCTGCCGCTGTTCGGCATGTTGGCGGAGCGGCTGAAATAGGTCTTAGGTCTTAGGAAACCGCGACGGTGAAATGAAATTGATCTTGCTTTTCCTAAGACCTGAGATCTAAGACCTTGCCGTTCTCGTCCTCATCGTTCAAAATAATCAATTCACCATACATCGCACCGTCTCAGGAGACCTCATTGAGTCAGCTACAGCGCGTTAAGATCAGCGCTCTCGGCACCTACGTTCCGCCTCGCCTGCTCACTAACGCCGACCTGGAAAAACTTGTCGACACCAACGACCAGTGGATCATGGAGCGCGTCGGCATCCGCGAGCGTCATCTGGTGGACAAGGGTGTTGCGTCCAGCGACCTGGCGGTTGAGGCGGCGAAGAAAGCGCTCGCCGAACGCGGCATCGAGCCTTCCGATCTCGACGTGATCATCGTGGGAACGGTTACGCCCGACATGTTCTTTCCCTCGACCGCTTGTCTCGTGCAACACAAACTGGGCGCGAAAAATGTCTGGGGATTCGATGTCTCGGCTGCCTGTTCGGCGTTCGTTTACGCTTTGCAAGCCGGAGCGCAGTTCGTCGCTACCGGCTCCCATAAGAAAGTGCTGGTGATCGGAGCCGACGTAATGTCGTCGATCATCGACTACACTGACCGCGCGACCTGCGTTATTTTCGGCGATGGAGCGGGCGCGGTCCTGCTCGAACCCACGGAAGACGAGTCCGTCGGGCTCATTGACTTTCTGCACGAAGTGGATGGTTCGGGTGGATGCGCGCTGTACATGCCTGGTGGCGGAAGCCTGAATCCTTCGACCCACGAAACCGTCGATAAAAAGATGCACTTCGTTCATCAGGACGGGGCCGCGGTCTTCAAGTTCGCGGTGCGCAAGATGGCGTCGCTCTGCGAAGAGATTCTTGCACGCAACCACATCAAGGGCAGCGAGATCGACGCCTTCATTCCGCATCAGGCGAACAAGCGCATCATCACCGCGACTGCCGATCGTCTGAATATGCGCCCTGAAGCCGTGATCATCAACATCGAGCAGTATGGAAACACCACCGCGGGAACGATTCCGCTGGCCATGGAAACCGCGCGCCAGGAAGGCAAACTCAAGAAAGGAAGTTTGGTGCTGCTCGCGTCGGTGGGTGCGGGATTTACGGTCGGTGCGACGCTGCTGCGCTGGGCGTACTAAGGCAGGTCGCAGGTTCTCCATAACGGACTACTGTTTTCATTCCTTCGCCGCCATGTACGCCAAGTTCAAGGGCAAAGCCCAGGACAGCCCGACGGGAGAGCGTGACAAGCGCCTGCACACACTGCTCCACGAGTAGAAGCGCCTGTCCGCATACTGGTATCCGGCCAAAAGCTGCTCTGGGCTCATCTGTTTGGGCCGGAAGACCACGTCAGCGCGGCCATTGTACTTGCTCCAGTCACGCGTCAGAATCCGGCCCTCTGCTTCCAGACGTTGGTACAGCCGAGTTCCTGGAAAGGGAGTAAGGATGTTGAACGTCGCATTCTGTACTCCTGCCGCCTCGAGGAAGTCCACCGTTTCGCCGAAGATCGCTGGCGCGTCGTTATCGAAACCGAAGACGAT
>JBEKWX010000118.1:0-9542 GCA_049512675.1 Terriglobales bacterium
AGCTTGAACTGCGTGCTCAAGTTCGCGAACGCCTCCGCCTGCTCCACGCAATTCAGGTCCTGGCGCTGCAGGTTTTCCACCAGCGTCATCTCCGCCGCCTGCTGCTCCGAAACCCGCCTCACGATCGCCGGGATCGTCGTCGTCTCCGCCATCCTAGACGCGCGCAACCGCCGCTCGCCCAATATCAGGATGAACCGCCCGTCCTTCCCCGGACGCACCACCACCGGCTGTAACACTCCCTGCACCCTGATCGAATCGGCCAGTTCGGCGAGTAACTCCTCGTCAAACTCCCTCCGCGTCTGGTAAGGATTGGGGTCGATCTCATCAACCGCCAGAAGAAAAACCGTCTCCCCATCCGCAGTCCGCCCCGAGGCCACCGCTTGCAACTCGTCAACAGTCCCCGCCAAGCCACCCGCGAAATCGGCAGAAGAGGCAGAAGAAGAAAGCGACGAGCCGGGTTCCTGAGAACTGAGAACTGGGAACTGAGAACTAGCAGGTGCGGGTACCCCATCCTTCCGCGTACTTTGCGGAAGGGCGGGAGCCGCCGGCGCCGTCACCACGCGTGGCCCGGGCAGCAGAGACTCCAGTCCTCTCCCCAAAGCGCGCCGCTTCTCCGCCAGCTTCTCGCTAGCTTTCTCCGTCCCAGTCTTCTCCGCCGTCTTATCGGCAGCCGCATTCGATGTAGTCATCAAGTAGTCTCCCCGGCCTTGTCTATAGCCTTTTAATGTTTGTCATCCTGAGCGAAGCGAAGGACCTGCTTCTCGTCTGCGCTGTCGCGGAATCGCGCCATCTGTAAACATATCGACGTACATAAATATTTATGTACATCAATCTAAGCAGCTTCTCCCGGACCGCTCGCCGCTCTCGCCTGCCGGTCCAGGATCTCCTTCGCCAACCGTATGTAGCTCTCCGCTCCCCGCGATCGCACGTCATACATCAGCGCCGGCAGCCCGTGGCTCGGCGCCTCCGCCAGCCGTATGTTCCGCGGGATCGTGGTCGTGTACAGCTTCTCTCCGAAATATTTCTTCAGCTCCTCCGCCACCTGTTGCGCCAGGTTCGTCCGTTCATCGAACATGGTGATCACCACCCCCTCAACCACCAGCACCGGATTCAGCTCGGCCCGTATGCGCTCGATGGTATCGAGTAATTCTGAAACACCCTCGAGCGCAAAGTACTCCGCCTGCATCGGGATCAGCACCCCATCCGCGGCGACCAGCGCGTTCAACGTAAGCAGATCAAGCGCCGGCGGGCAGTCCAGCACGATGAACTGAAAGCGATCAAGCAAGCTTGCGAGCGCATCCCGCAAACGGTACTCCCGCCGCTCCGCCCGCACCAGTTCAATGTTCGCGCCGATCAGATTCTTATGCGAGGGGATCAGCCATAGCTGTTCCAGTGCGGTTAGCTGGAGTGCCTCTTCTGCTGAGGCGACTCCGGTGATCACGTCGTAGATGCTGATGCGTTCCGGATCTTTCACCAAGCCTAGGCCGCTGGTTGAGTTCGACTGCGGGTCGCAGTCCACCAGGAGGGTGTTGACCTCGGCAGCGGCGAGGGAGGCGGCTAGGTTGATGGCAGTCGTAGTCTTGCCGACGCCACCCTTCTGGTTGGCAACTGCGATGATGCGTCCCATGATTTTGTTTTCTGTGTGTTGCGCGCCAGAATATGCGAATGCATCGGGGAAATCAATGCCTGATTCTTGTGCAACTTAAGGAGTGTTCCACGTGGAACACTTCTCTGGATTTCGAACGTTGTGCGATGTGTTCCACGTGGAACACATCGATGGTTTGTGACTTGGTTGTTGGTCGAGGGCTTGCAGAAATTGAGAAGTGTTCCACGTGGAACACTTATTCTTGAATAATCTCATAATGAGATCATGGCATAAATGTACCACTTATGTTTTCCATTAAGGCGCAATAATTGGCGGTGCAGACCACTTTTGCATGTAATAGTTACCGTGTATTTGTTGCTTTACGCTTTGTACCCTAGTAGTAATACCCTTGAATGTGACTTTGGGACATTCGTTTGGGTGTGCCATTCTAGGTTGGTCAGGGTCAAGACTTGGGGGATCTGGGGGGTGGTTATTAACAGGGCCATGGTTCCTTTCGGGGCCAGGAAGGCTAGGGCTTGAGGGAGGATGGTTTCCAGGTGCTCTACGGCTCGGAGGGTTACTACGTCGGCTTGGGAACTGAGGCTTGGGGCGAGGTCTTGGGCTCGGTCGGTTAATACATTGATGTTGGTCAATGTTAGGGCTCGGGCCACCTCGCGGAGGAAGGCGGCCTTTTTGTGATTCGATTCAATCAGGGTGAGGTTGATTTGCGGGGCCCAAAGCTTCAGGGGTAGAGCGGGGAATCCGGCTCCGGAGCCGATGTCGAGGACGCGGGGAGGGCATTTGCCAGTGGCCAGTGGCCAGCGGCCAGTGGACGGCGGACGGGCGGGGACGCCCGTCGCTCCACCGGATGGGTTCAACTGCTGCATAGGGCGTTCGCCTTCCGCTTGCTCTGGGAAGAGATGGCGGGCCAGGAAGAAGGACTCGCCGAAGTGGCGGGTTACTATTTCTTCTTCTTGGCGGATGGCGGTCAGGTTGATGCGGGCGTTCCAGCGGAGTAGTAGATCGATGTATATCGATATTTGATCGAGATGGGATTGGGGAAGCGATTGCTCGAGGAAGGGTTCGAGGAGGGCGGCTATGCGGGCGGTGTCCATGGAGAACAGTGGGCTGTGGGCGGCACCCAGTCGAAGCCCACGCCACTGGCCAGCCATTCTACCGTGATTCGTTTCCGCGATTCTTCCGCTTCGTGCGATTTCATTACGCTCCTCTGTTCGGATTTCGTAACAAGAATCGCGCTACCCGCCCAATGATCCGGGAGGCATGTACCATTCACGTCGAGCGCGGCGTCTCGCACGCGGGCACGAAAGTTCTGGGATATAAGGCGACGGACCACCCCTCGGGTTCTGCGCGCCATCCCCACCCCGGTAACTTCTCGGACCGGTCGGTACCAATCCGACCCGCGCCATTTTTCTTCCCCCGAAAAGAGAGGCGCCCCACTGCGCCGTTTGGAGTCCCTGTAACGCCATTCACTGAAAGAGGTTGATGGTCAGCACCCATGAGACGCCCGATACTGTCAGGTTGACAAAACAGTAGCGGGGGCACAAGATTTTCGGAACTTCACAAAAAGCAACATCGGAGAGACTCCCAATGCGGGCCCGGACAGGAAGACCAGAACAACTACTGACAGCAGTGGTGATTTTGTGCGTGACCCTGTTGTTGGCAACAGAGGCAAGGGCACAACAGGCTACCGCAAAGATCGTGGGCACGATCACTGATCCGCAAGGATTGGTGGTGACCGGCGTCAAGATCACGGTCACGAATACCGCGACCAACGTCTCCACCGGAACAACCTCCGACAAGGATGGCTTTTACCAGGTGTTGAGCCTGCCGATTGGTACCTACCGGATTGTCGCCCGGCACGAAGGTTTTCGACCACTCGAAGTGCTTACAGCACCGCTCGAGATCAACCAGTCATTTCGGGCTGACTTAAAGCTACAGGTGGGCGCGCCCAATGAACAGGTGTTGGTGGAGTCGCAGGCAGGGGGAGTGGAGACGGTGAACCCGACGCTAGGCCAGTCCGTGACGAGCCGTCCCATCGTTAATATGCCCTTAAACGGACGCAACGTGCTGGATCTTGCTCTGCTGCAGCCTGGGGTCACCGAAGACAACCCGGATGACACCGGTGCGGGCCACTTCAACGTGGGTGGTGGACGCGCCGATTCCGTCACGTTCCTGCTGGATGGCGGCCTCAACAACGATCTTGTGAGTAACGGGGTGGTGTACAACCCAAATCCGGACTCGGTGGCCGAGTTCCGCATTCTTACCAGCAACTACACGGCAGAGTATGGCCGGAACGGCGCTGGAGTGATCAGTGTGGTAACCAAGTCGGGCTCAAACCAATTCCATGGCAGCGCCTTCGATTTCTTGCGCAATACCGACTTCGACGCCAACGCTTATTTCAACAATCAGTTCGGTATACCCAGAAACAATCTCAAACGCAATCAATTTGGGGGGACGTTTGGGGGCCCCATCGTCAAGAACCGGCTTTTCTTTTTTGCCGCCTACCAGGGACAGCGCCAGGTAGAGACCGACGTCCTACCGGAACAACAGACCTTCACGACAGCCGAACTGACGGGAGATTTTTCGCAGGCTGGCCCAAACGGCGGCCCGGATCCAAACGTGGTGGCATTCCTGCAGGCAAACCCGTATTTCGCGTTAAATGCCGCTGCCGCGCAAATTAATCCGGCCACGTTCGACCCTGGCGCGCAAGCTTACATCAATGCGAGGCTAGCGAATGGGCAACCGATGATTCCGTCGAGTGCGACGGGGGAGTTTTTACCCGCAGGGAGCAGCACGGACAACGCCAATGAGCTGACGGTTAAGATCGATTTCGACATCAGCTCCAAGGACAAGCTGACGGGCACGGTCGGCGGTAATCGAAATCCCGTGCTCTACCCTTTCGGAGGCTTCGTTTCTGAAACGGTACCCGGCTTCCCCAGCACAACCCAGACCAACAGCTACTTTCTCAACATCGCTTATACTCGAACCTTTTCGCCTACGATGCTGAACGAACTCCGTGGGACGGCGCAGCGCCACAGCAACCTGCAGGATAAGCCAGTTACCAACTTTCCCTCGATTCCGCAGTTCGGAATCCTGTCGGACATTTCCACTGGTCCACCGCTCATGACGTTCGACAATGGGTTGCAGTTCGGGCAAGACCCGTACGGTCCGACTACCTTTGCCGGCAACACGTTTGCGTTTGCGGATACGCTCACGTGGGTGAAGGGACGCAACACGTGGAAGTTGGGCGCGGGATTTTCCGCCTATCAACAAAATACGCTTTATGCTTTTTTTACCGACAGCAACTTCGACTTTGCCGGATATGCCGATTCCGGGGACGGCACGGGCAACAGTTTGGCCGACTTTCTGGTGGGAGCCCCCAACAACTTGTTTGAGGGGCCCAATGCGGCCAACGACATCCGCAGCAAGACAACCTACGCTTTCGCGCAGGACGAATGGCGGGTAAGACCGAACCTGACGTTGAGCCTGGGGCTGCGCTATGAGTACAGCACGCCCAAGCTCGATACGGCGGGGAGGACCTTTTCCATCGTGCCCGGGGACCAGTCTGTAAAATTTCCTAATGCGCCGCTCGGCCTAGTTTTCCCCGGAGACCCGGGCGCGCCTCGCGGCGTCAACTTTCCCGATAAGAAGAACTTTGGGCCGCGAATCGGGTTTGCCTGGAGTCCAGGGAGCAGCAGCAAGACCAGCCTCCGCGGAGGCTTCGGTATCTTCTACGACGTCCTGAAGGGCGAAGACAACCTGCAATTCAACGGCGCGCCACCGTTCTACAGCGAACCCTACGTCTATTTTCCGTGCATTCCAACCGGCAACAATCCAGATTGTCCCACCACCACCCCAGGCAACACGCCCCATAACTCGCCCCTGCCCTTTTACAGCGCGCCGTGGGCCAACTCCACCACCCCTTTTGCGCCCCCCTTTCCATCTCAACCAGTCAACTACGCTAACGCATTCAACCCCTGCCCAAACGCTGCAACCCCATTCACCTGCCCCTTCTACAACTTTCTCCCAGCTGCAGGGGGCTCGATCTATTTCGTGAACCCGCATCTCCATACGCCGTATACCTACCAGTACAACTTGAGCCTGCAGCATGAGCTGGCAAGAAATCTGATCGCTGAAGTTAACTACGTCGGCAGCAGCTCGAAGGGACTTACCTCGCTGGAGGACATCAACCCGTTCATTCTAAGCACGGTGAGCGGTCCCAACCCCACACGACGCTTGAATGCGAACCAGAACGCTAACCTCACCGCATATTGTGTGCCTCAAGGTGGCCCCGCCGATTGCCCTTTTGAAAACGTCGACGAGTTTGACAATATTAGCTTCGCCAACTTCAATAGTCTGGAAGCTTCCTTGACGAAACAGAATGGCGAGAACCGGATACTTGGCAACACCTACTTCACTCTTGCCTATACCTACGGCCACAGCATCGATAACGCATCCGGATTCCGCAACCGGGATTCGCAGGTGCCGTATTACAACACCGGCCAGTTCTACGCCTCCTCCAACTTCGACATTACGCAACGGCTCACTTTCAGTGGTGGATGGGATTTGCCTTTTGACCGGGCTTGGGCGTCGGGACCAAAGCGCCTAGTGAAGGGATGGAGCCTCTACCCCATCTTCAGCTGGCGGACTGGGTTCCCCCTCAGCATCAATTCGCAGCTGCTCACCTCCTTCAGTCCGACGGACCCGGGACCGTCGGGAGCTGGTGACGGCTACCTGGCCAACGTCAATTTCGCACCCGGGTTCAGCCACATTACAATTACGAACCCCAAAACGAATGGTAATTATTATTTCAACCCCGCAGCATTTGTGCCGATTCCTGATCTTCCAGGGAACGGCTACGGCACAACGGGGCGAGATTTCTTTCGCGGGCCGGGGCGCACCAACCTTGACTTGGCTCTGGCCAAAACCACCGCGATTACCGAGCGCGTGAACCTTGAATTCCGTGTGGAGGCTTTCAATGTGTTCAACCAAGTGGAATTCGCCAATCCGGACACTAACATTGATGATGCCACTTTCGGTCAAATTACCAGCACGACGATTGGGATTGTGCAAACCCAACGCATCCTGCAGCTCGCTGCGCGGCTAACGTTCTAACGGGCTCGGTGCAAACACTCCTGTGCAAGACAGAACGATTCGATGGTTGACATTGACAGTCGCTTGTCCTTCCGTATCTAATTGTTTGCTTTCAAACCAGTGCTGTTTCTGAGGCGGGCCACACCAACGGGAATGGGGCAAACTGCATGCAGCTGAAAAGCGGCGCTTGGGCGATGTTGGGCGTGATGCTGGTGGCGGGGGTTCACGGGCAGAGGGTTCAGGGGCAGACGGGCAACGTCGTCCACTACACCACTACCATCGACAACGTGAAGTATCTGTTCGCCACGGCCGAGCCGGTGGCGCGTCTGAAGTCGGGCGACATCCTGGATACCAACACGCTCGACTGCTTCGGGAACGCGCTCCGGAAGCCGGGCGACACGCTCAGCATGTCCAAGGGCGACAATCCGCTGGCCGGGCCATTTTTCGTCGAGGGGGCGGAGCCTGGGGACACGCTGGCGGCCAAGATTCTTGATCTGCAGGTCGATGGCGACACTGGAGTGGGCGCGTTCGCTCCCGGATTTGGCGCCATCAACGAGACCAACTACACTCCCATGCTGCATGCGCCGCTGCCCGAGCGCGTCTGGTTCTATCACATCGATCACGCCGCAAATACCGCCGCCTTCAAGGCGCTCGATTCTGATTTCTCGGTGAAGATTCCCCTGCATCCTTTCTTCGGCTGCATCGGAGTCGCGCCCGCCAATGGTGAGGCGCGCAGTTCGGTGGTGCCGGCGGAATTTGGCGGCAACATGGACTCGCCCGAAGCCAGCGTGGGCAACACCGTGTACTTTCCGGTGAATGTCAAGGGAGGATTGTTCTACATCGGCGACGGGCACGCCGCCATGGGCGATGGAGAAGTCGCCGGTACAGCCATCGAGGTTCCGCTGAAGGCGCGGGTGCAGTTGAGCGTGATCAAAGGCCGCACCATCGCCTGGCCCCAGTTCGAGAACGACGACGCGATCATGACGGTGGGCGCCTATCGTCCGCTGGATGATGCCGTGCGCATCGCTTTCACCGAACTGGTGCACTGGATCCACAGGGACTACGGTTTGTCGGAACTCGATGCTTATGAGCTGCTATCGCAAGTCGCGCGGATTCATCTCAACGAAATGGTGGACCCGAACTACGTGGTGGTGGCCTCTGTAGAGAAGAAATATTTGCCCGCCAAAAAGAAGTAGATGGAATGCGAGCGCGGGCGTCATTGGTAGACCATCCTTCCAAAACCTAGCTTGAGCGCGGTTACCAAGGTTCATCCCCAAGCGGGCGGAAGTACAACTCAAGGATGAACACACGTGACCACGGACCGCCACCGAAGGGCCATTCCTTGGTGCTGCCCATCTGCCTAAGATCGCGTTATGCCTGTGCAAGACATCCGGGACGGCCTTCTTGTTGCGCTCGTTCTCCGCTACGAACAGGATCGCGATCAGTTTGTGATCTTGTCCAAGCAAACTGTCGATTCCTCTTCTGCCCGTTTGGCAATCGCGGAGTTGAGGAATGAAGGACTGGTGGAAGAACAAGTTCGAGGAGTGATTCGACTGACCGCGCTGGGGTACCAGAAGTACAGGAACGCGCCGCTGCCATACGCTTATGCGGGCTGAACCGCTGTAGCGCCCGAGGGAGCAAACACGAACGGTCCGTTGCCCATGTTCGGATCGTACACGTGCCTCGGTAATCTCGCCTGACTCATCGACTCCGTAGCATTATTGCCCTGCATGGTGACCTCCCCCATATTGCCCTGCGCGCGGCGTCCCGTCCGAGTGCGACTTCCAGACATGCCTTCCGCAACGATACGGTTTGGAGACGGACAATGCTCATCCGCCAGACTGCAGACCATTTCTGTGACCGGCGGGTTGCTGCGAGTGCTCAAACCGCTCAGTTCAGGAGCAGTCGTGGAACTGCTGTTTTCGACGCACCTTGGACCTGTGCTCGCCATGGCTGAACTGCTCAGCCCCTGCTCAGCCGCTCCGATCGGTTTGCAGCCGTTTCGCTTCATCGCAATGGACAGTGCCGAGCTGCGAAAATTACGCGCTGCAATTGCGTCGTCCTGGAAGACGAGCAGAAAGCCCATCTGCGTCCCCTTGGCCGTAGCCGGCAACCCGGAGATGTGGCCTTCCTGACACTCCACCCAAGAGGCCATGAATCGGAGCTTTTTCATGATTTCGCAGGTGTACCTTTGCCCAGGAGGCTCCATGAAAAGCTTGCCAGCGGATCCTGGTCGAGTGACGGGCTTCTCTTACCTAACCCGGTAAGGTAAGGGTTACCGACCATCCGACCGGAAACGGCCCTACATGGTACGAGCGATCAACAAATATGCGTCGCCACGAAGATTGGATTTCGGTTGGTGTAACGGCGGTATTTCGCCAATAATCCCGCCGTGTTGAAACTTCGCTGACGAGCAGGGCACTCATTCACCGAGAATAAAAAGTGGTATCCTCCGCGCATTCAAGACCAGGGCGCTCCAGTAGCAACGGCCCGAGTGGTGCGCAGACTCCCAATAGATCGCTGGTTCTACATTGGGATGGCCATCTGCGGCATCATCGTGAGTGTCTTGGGGTTTGCACCTTCCCTCGTCAACGCCGCCGCGCGTCATGTGCCTCACTGAGAGGCACACACAAATCTAACAAGGAGAATATCCAATGAAACAAAACATGATGTTAACCATCGCGTCTCTGCTCTCGATCCTCTTGCTAACGCTTCACATAACGGACGACATCGTCCGTGGGATATCGAAGGCCGAGCCCTCAAACATTGCGTTGGCCGTTCTCGTGGTGTTGCTGTACGGGACGCTGGTGCTCGCCGAACGGAGATCGGGGTACGCCATCAT
>JBEKWX010000119.1:0-9529 GCA_049512675.1 Terriglobales bacterium
ACATACAAATCCCATAGTCCCCGGGGGCGGCTTCCTTCAAGTCGCTGTATCTGAAGCGCCCCTACACACCGTCTAAACCCAGATCTCCGCTCGAGGGCGCTTCAGATACAGCCCTAAGACTTTACAGTACTAATCTCCTGATCTGTAGCTCCCAGTGATGTGCCACAGGGCATATTTGTGATTTAAATCACGTTGCTTAGTGAGAATTGTCACAGACAACTTGTGACGAATGTCATAGCATCGTGCCCGCCGATTGCAAGGCTCCAAAAAGAAGGGTGCGTGCAGATGGATCGTTTGCGGAATGCGGTTCCCTCAACTTTAAGTGATCTCTTCCGGAAGGAATCGCACCCGTGTTTTGCCGTTCGCAATTCTGGCGGTTGGTTTTCTCGGCCGCGCTCACGCACAACCTGCCTTTTTCCGACACGTTCATTTACCAGAAACGTCCCGCTAAGCTGGCGCAGAGTCAGTTTCCGTAGTCAGTAAAAGATCGACATCATGAATAACGAGGAGAAGAATTCGATGAAAGCTGGATACAAAGTCGTAGTGTTGGCCTCAGCAACACTGGTTGTCGCCTTCGGTTTGTTGTATTCGGGAAGAAGCGTAAATGCAGCTTCCACAGTTCAGATCACGGGCAGCGTCAAACTCGACGGCGCCGCTCCCCACCAGAAACCGATTGACATGTCGAAGGAGCCAAGCTGCGCCGCGGTTCATAAGGACAAACCGATCACCGCAGAAAACGTGATTGCGGGTGCGAACGGAGGGCTGGCGAATGTTGTCGTTTATATTACCCAAGGCCTGACCGGTAACGAACCCGTTTCCACGCAATCGGTCGAGATTAACCAAAAAGGTTGTCAGTACGTCCCCCATGTAGTGGCCGTCGATGCGGGTCAGCACATGAAGATACTGAACAGTGACCAGACGTCGCACAACATTCACCCGCAAGGCACAAAAAACCCGGAGTGGAATAAATCGCAGTTGGCGGGAGGCGCGCCTCTTGATGTGACTTGGAACAACGAGGAAATCGCCATCCCCGTGAAGTGCAACATTCATCCCTGGATGCGCGCCTACATTGTGGTGGTCAAAGGCCCCTACGGAGTGAGCGACGACAGCGGTTCCTTCAAACTCGACAATGTGGCGCCGGGAACCTATACCCTCACGGCCTGGCACGAAACTTACGGAACTCAGACTCAGACTGTAACGGTTGCTGCCGGAAAGCCGGCAACGGTTAGTTTCACCTTCAAGGCAAAGTAGGAGAACCGAACCAAAGTCGCGGCCGTGGCAGCAGAACCTGCCGCGGCCGCATAAAGCGAGGACTCTCATGCCCGGTAAAGCGTTTGCGGTCGTGGTCGCGATCATTACGCTCGCTATCGCTTATTGCGTGATCGCTCACGTGTGGTGGATGCCAATCGATATTTCCGCCCACGGACCCAGGATCGATCACCAAATTGAAGAGACCCTATTCGGCGCCGGCATTCTGTTTATTGCCGGACAACTGGTGCTGGCGTCATTCGCCTTTCTGTACGGTGATAGCAAGGGCGCGCGCAAGATGAAGGCGTTTCCCGGCGGCGCGAAACCTCTCATTGTCTTCGCCAGTATCGTGGTGGGCGTCGAAATCCTGGTGCTCTCGTTCATCGGCTCCAAGGCATGGGCCTCGGTCTACTTCACGCCGCCGGACCCCGACTCGGTGCGCGTCGATGTGCAAGCGGGACAGTTTGCGTTTTACTTCCGTTATCCAGGGCCGGATGGCACCTTCGGGCCGCTGCACCCGGAGCTTATCAATGAAGGAACGCAGAATTACTTTGGTCTTGACACCGATCACGATGCGGACTCGAAGGACGACATCGTCACCGCGGGACTGGCGATTCCGGTGAACAAGCCGGTGCTGCTTACCCTGCACTCCAAGGATGTGGGGCACTCTTTCGATGTGCGGGAGCTTCGCATCCAGCAAGACTTTGTTCCCGGGATCGTCATTCCGATCCACTTCACAGCGCTGCAGACGGGCCGGTTCGAAATTGTGTGTACGCAGCTCTGCGGTCTTGGGCATTACAACATGAAGGCGTATCTCGAGGTCATGACCCAGGCAGACTACGACAACTGGCTGAAGCAGCAAGCGGCCATGCAGTAACTGGATTGCGGAACTGATTTGCGTCTGTCTCCGAAATACGGGCGGACGAAAACATCTCTCGTGGGGTGAGATCACATGCACGATATTTCAGCGCACGCGGCCGCGCACCATGTACCGCCGAGCGGTTTCATTCGCAAGTACGTATTCAGCGTGGATCACAAAGTAATCGGGATCCAGTACACGACCTTGAGCCTGGTGGCGGCGTTCATCGGGATGGCGCTCTCCTGGGTCATGCGCATCCACCTGGGCTGGCCATCGGCGAGCATTCCTTTTCTGAGTACGCTCTCGCCCACTGGCGCTCCGGGAGGGGTTCCGACGCCGGAGTACTACTTGTCGCTGATGACCATGCACGGCACGATTATGGCGTTCTTCGTGCTCACCGCAGCGCCCATGGCCGGGTACGGCAACTTCATGCTGCCCATCCAGGTGGGTGCGGCGGACATGGCGTTTCCCCGCTTGAACATGGCATCGTTCTGGGTCACGTTCGTTGGATTCGTTCTCGCCTGCGCGACGTTTATCATTCCCGACGGCCCGCCGATCTCCGGCTGGACCGCGTATGCGCCGCTGAGCGCCGTCGGCCCGTCGGCCGGTCCCGGTCAGGGCTGGGGCCAAAACCTCTGGGGACTTTCGATCGCAGTGTTCTGCGTGGCGTCGCTGCTCGGAGCGCTGAACTTCATCGTGACGACGGTCGATCTGCGCACCAAGGGTATGACGCTGTCGCGTTTGCCGTTGTCGACTTGGGCGTGGTTCATTAACGCCTGGGTCAGTTTGCTGGCATTTGCCGTGCTCTTGCCAACCTGCCTTCTCCTGGTGCTCGACCGCCTGGGCGGAACCAGCTTCTTTATTCCTGGCGGACTCGTGATCAACGACAAGTTGGTGCCGCACTCCGGCGGTTCGCCCCTCCTGTTCCAGCACCTTTTCTGGTTCTTCGGACATCCCGAGGTTTACATCATCATTTTGCCTGCGTTTGGAATTGTCGCGCACGTGATGCCGACGTTTACCCGGAAGCCGCTGGTGGGCGGCTGGAAGGTGATCACCTTTGCCATGATCGCCATCGGCAGCCTGAGCTTCATTGTTTGGGGACATCACATGTTCGTCAGCGGGATGAGCCCAAATATGGCGATGGTGTTCTCGGTGCCGACGCTGATCATCACGATCCCATCGGTCATTGCGGTGCTGGTGTTCGCCGCCTCGCTGTACGGCGCCAACATACGCTTTACGACTCCCATGCTGTTCTGCCTCGGTTTCATCTCGCTCTTCATCAGCGGCGGAATCGGCGGATTCTTTCTGGCGCAGCCGGCAGTCGATTCCTATCTGCATGCGACCAGCTTCGTCGTGGGCCACTTCCACTTCACCATGGGCCTCTCCGCGATATTTGCTACGTTTGCGGGCTTCTATTACTGGTTCCCGAAGATGTGGGGCCGCATGATGAACGAGAGCCTCGGCAAAGTGCACTTCTGGCTGAGTTTCGTCCTTGTGTATGCGGTTTTCATGACCATGCATTTAATGGGTCTCACGGGCGCGGTGCGCCGTTATTCGGCGTACACGGACGACTTCATGGCCCCGCTGACTCACACCAACCAACTCATTACCGTCGCCGCGTTACTGCTGGGCGCAGCCCAGTTCATCTTCCTGTACAACGCCATTTGGAGCCGCTTCAAGGGACCCAAGGCTCCCGACAATCCGTGGGGAGCCACTACGCTTGAATGGGACACGCCATCGCCGCCGCCGTTTGACAACTTTGGCGGCCGGCAGATAACTATTTATCACGGTCCTATGGAGTACGACGCGGATGCCAGCGTGATGCAGACTTCGCCGGAGCAGTCCATCGCAGGAACCTAACCCGGAGTCGGAAATTGGCGGTTCATCGTAACAAGCGAGATCGAACAACACTCGGAGGGAGGTACCGTGAGCGAAAGCGAACTGATCATGTCGGCCGGGCATGAAGTACTGATGGAAGCTTCTCCATACGGCATTGAAAAAAAGAAACTGGGGATGTGGTTCTTTATCGTCTCCGACGCATGCACGTTCGCCACCTTTCTGTTTGGCTACGGCTACATGCGCGTGGGCAGCCAGAATTGGGGGACGCCATTTGAGTTCTCGTCCATCTTGAACGGGATCGTCATGACCTTCATCCTGCTTTCGAGCAGCCTGACGATGCTGGCCGCGGTTCGAGCCACGCAGGCAGGCCAGAAAGCATCCGCCAACAAATGGCTCGGTCTTACGATGCTCTTGGGTACGGTGTTCGCCATCCTCCACCTGCGCGAATGGTTCAAGATGTTCGCCGAGGGCTGGGGATTGTTCTCCAATCCCACCGGCGGCCCGGTTCAGTTCGGTGCCTGCTTCTTCAGCGTCACGGGACTCCATTTAGCCCACGTCGTCAGCGGCGTCATTGCGCTCCTGATTATCACGCGGGGATATAACCGCGGACGCTACGACACTAGCCACGTCGAAACCGCAGGCCTGTACTGGCACTTTGTCGACTTAGTCTGGATGTTCGTTTTTCCAATGATGTATTTGATGAACGCCCGTTAAGGGGAACTTCAAGCGGGAGGGAGTTGCTGCCATGTCATCGAATCAAGAGCCGGGAATGGGTTCTTACATAGGGATCGTGATCGGGCTGATGATCATCGTAGTGATTGAGGTGATTCTAACTTATCAGCATTTGCCGGTGCGAACCTTGCTCTTCTCCCTGCTCTGCCTGGCCTGTGTGGAAGCGTTCGTGGGCGTCATGTACTTGATGCACGTGAAATATGAGAGTCCGATTTTGTTCTGGACCATATTCCCAGCCACGCTGTTCGTGCTGGTGCTCCTGAACTATGTATGGCCGGACGCGTACCGCATGGCGCGCATGAGTCTGGGGAAATGACGCGGCCGAGGGAGATCAAGTGAACTGTGCAAAACGGACGAGCGTGCAGTATCTCAAGCCAGGGCTGATCGGATTGGCGTTGCTGTTTCTGTTCAGTCCAGGGTATCTGCACGCGCAGGGCTGCGCCATGTGCTACCAGAGCGCGGCCGCCTCGGGCGCGCGTCTCATCCACGCTCTGAAGAGCGGCATCGTGGTCATTGTTATTCCTCCGCTGCTGATGACCGGCATTTTCGCCCGCTTCGTGTACCGCAGGCGCAACCTGTTTCATGAGGACATCGTGGAGCACCACGAAGTTTGACAAACGACGTTTGACAATCTCGGCGGCAAGCGGCTTTTATCACGTCGGCGAGAAACGACGCGTAGCCATCCATAGGGGAACATAAGGAGTCTAAGTTATGGCAACCACGGTCCACGAACCGCCGCAACTAAACCCTCGCCGCATGCCGGATGACGGTCACTCTGGAAATGGAGGCGGGCGGAATCTGGTTCCAGCTGAGGGTGATTTGCGTGCGGTTGAAGACCGGTCGCCGGAACCGGCCAAAACCGGCATCTGGGTTGCACTGGCGGCGATCACGATGTCATTCGCCGCGCTGACCAGTGCTCTGTTCGTTCGTCAGGGATCGGGAATGGACTGGCAGCACATGATTCTGCCTCCCATTCTCTACGCCAACACCCTGGTGCTGCTCGCCAGCAGCGTCACCCTCGAGATAGCGCGCCGCCGTATCTCGCAGTACGGTCACGGGATCGAAAGCCAGACTGCGGCGCCGACGCGTCGGCCACTGATCTGGCTGACGATAACCTTGGCGCTCGGGCTACTCTTCGTCGCCGGTCAGTATGTGGCCTGGCTTCAATTGAAGGCGGCAGGACTGTATCTCTCCACCAACCCGAACAGTTCATTTTTCTACGTCTTCACTGGCGTACACGCGTTGCACGTGTTGGGCGGTCTGGCTGGACTGGTTTGTGTCATCCGCAAAATCCATCGCTCCATTCTGCGGCAGAGCACTTTCGCTGCGGCCGCGCAGTACTGGCATTTCATGAACATTCTTTGGCTATATCTGCTTTGGGTGCTTTGGTTGAAGCTCTAATGGCGACTACTCACACAACGCCGCAGCCGAACCCGACGGATCGCTTCACCTCCAAGCTCAAGGACTATTACACCCTCACCAAGCCGGAGGTAAACCTGCTGATCCTCATGACCACGTCGGCGGGTTATTATCTTGCCTCTCGTGGACCTTGCAGGATTGTCGGCCTGATCAACACACTCGTGGGTACGCTCCTGGTCGCCAGCGGTACCGCAACTCTGAATCAGTGGATGGAACGGGTGTGGGATGGTCAGATGCGCCGCACCGCTAACCGGCCGCTGCCTTCGGGCAGGCTGAATGCTCGCGCAGCGTTTCTATTCGGGATTCTGTTGAGTTCCGCCGGAGGCCTGTATCTAGCGATTACAGTCAACGGGTTAGCAGCTTTTCTCGCGACCTCCACGCTGCTGTCGTATCTGCTTATCTATACTCCGTTAAAACGGAAGACACCGCTCTGCACGCTGCTCGGCGCTTTTCCGGGTGCCATGCCAGCTCTGATCGGGTGGGCGGGTGCCTCGGCAAGTATCGAGCGGCACACTTGGTTTCTCTTCGCCATTCTCTTTCTGTGGCAGTTCCCACATTTCCTGGCGATTGCCTTGATGTACCGCGAGGACTACACCCGGGCTGGCTACAAGATGCTGCCCCGGTTTGATCTCGATTCCCGCTTCACGCGCGCCGAGATTATTGGTTTCGCTGTGATCCTGGTAGTTACTACCATGCTCCCACTGGTCGATCGCGGAGGCCCGATTTATCTCAGTGGCATGTTCCTGGCGGGCGTCTTCTTGCTTTATCACGCAACAAAATTGGCGCGATCAAATTCGATAGTCTTGGCCAGCCGTGTTTTGCATGCCTCTGTTATCTATCTACCGATAGTTCTTGGGATGATTGTCGCCCGGAAGGCGTAACCCGGATCTCACGGTCGGGCGTCATGCGCACCGGCCATAACCGCCAGGCCGACAGGGCTTGGAGCGATCGCCATGCTCGGCTTCTCGAACCAGACCGTGCACGTCCAGTATCGCTCAAATTCAAGGGAGTTGTTGACGTCGAAGAAGAAGTGGCCGTGCCGCGGCCTTTGCGACCATTCGCAGATCTGCCCTACGCGGAACATACCTCCATCAAAGCCGATTCGGCGTGTCCCGCCGATTGTGCCAGTTGACGGTCAACCTGGAAGTAATCTACAGGCGGGAGATAGGCTCGGAGAGGTCTGGATAGTTTACGTAACCAGACGTTAGCGCAAGCTTGCGCCGTCTGGTCGCCCTTTTGTCGGGTCAATGAGTGAACTCGCGATTTTTCAACAACAATCGCCTTGAACCATTCTCACCCTCCTCACCTTCATTGACTTGCCGCACTCGCAGTCCTAAGATTTCAGCCCAATGATCGGCCAAACCATCTCGCACTACCGCATCATCGAGAAGCTGGGCGGCGGAGGCATGGGTGTTGTCTACAAAGCTGAGGATGTAAAGCTCGGTCGCTTTGTCGCTCTCAAGTTCCTTCCCGATGACGTAGCCAAAGACCTGCAGGCGCTTAGCCGCTTTCAGCGTGAAGCCAAGGCCGCCTCTGCACTGAATCATCCGAATATCTGCACAGTTTACGAAATTGACGACCAGCACGGCCCGGCGTTCATCGCCATGGAGTTTCTGGATGGACTGACGCTGAAGTACCGCATCGCCGGACGTCCGCTCGACACAGATCAATTACTGGATCTGGCGATCGAAATGGCCGATGCTCTCGACGCGGCGCACTCTCAGGGCATTATTCACCGCGACATCAAGCCCGCCAATATCTTCCTCACCAAGCGCGGGCACGCCAAGATTCTCGATTTTGGCCTGGCGAAGGTGAAGCCAGCAGCAGGTTCGTCGAGCGGAATCACCGCCGCAATCACTCGAGGCGTCACGATGGAGGAATCCCATCTCACCAGCCCCGGGTCGACGATGGGAACTGTGGCGTACATGTCTCCGGAACAGGCGCGGGCAAAGGATCTCGATGCTCGCAGCGACTTGTTCTCCTTCGGCGCCGTGCTCTATGAGATGGCGACTGGCAAGCTCCCGTTTCGCGGGGAAAGCTCGGCTGTAATCTTCAAAGCGATTCTCGATGCGACGCCGATTACGCCCGTGCGGCTGAATCCGGACGTGCCCGCGGATTTGGAAAGGATCATTAGGAAGGCGCTGGAGAAGGACCGCAACCTGCGTTACCAGAGCGCGGCCGAGATGCGTGCCGACCTGCAACGGCTAAAGCGCGACACCGGGTCGCACGTGATGGACGCGGTCGCTGCGACCGATCACCCAGAGCAAACCCTCGCTTATCGAAGGCCGAGAAAACTCCTTTTTTATGTCGCGGCTGGTTTGTTGTTGGCTCTCTTGCTAATTGGCGGGATTCACTATCGTGCTCACCGTAATGCGCGCCTCAGCGGCAAGGACACCATCGTACTCGCCGATTTTTCCAATAGCACGAACGATCCGGTTTTCGACGACACACTGAAGACCGGACTCAGCGTAGCCCTGAGCCAGTCGCCATTCCTGAATGTACTCTCTGAGAACACGGTGGTGGAAACACTGCAGCAAATGACCCGTGTCCCCGGAACAAGACTGACGCCCGAGCTTGCGCGTGAGGTTTGTCTGCGGTCGGGGAGTAAAGCATACATCGCCGGCTCAATTGCAAAGTTGGGGGAGGAATACGTTGTGGGACTGAAGGCAATCAATTGCCGGGATGGGGACACACTGGCGCAGGAGCAAGTCACATCGCCCTCCAAGGAGCGGGTACTAGATGTTCTGGGTGGTGCCGTCTCCAAGCTGCGCGCGGAACTGGGTGAATCATTGGCTACCGTGCAAAAGTTTGACATTCCCCTGGAGCATGCGACGACGTCGTCGCTCGAAGCTCTGAAAGCGTACAGCCTCGGGCAGCGAGCCGACCGCGAGCAAGGCCCGGCCGCGGCTCTGCCGTATCATCAGCGCGCAATTCAGCTCGATCCCAACTTCGCCATGGGCTTCATGGCGGTGGGCAGCGAATATTACAGCCTCTCCCAGACTGGACGCGCGAGCGAATACCTCGCCAGAGCTTTCGAGTTGCGCGATCACGCCAGCGAACGGGAGAAGTTGGCGATCACTGCCACCTACTATCTGAACACCGGAGAACTCGGCAAGGCCGGGCAGGCCTATCAGGAGGAGATCGAGAGCTATCCCAGAAGCCAGGGTGCTCATCTTAATCTCGGAGTCGTGTATGCCGAGCAGGGGCAATATGAAAAGTCAGTCGAGATGTCGCAAGACGACCTTCAGTTGAATCCCGATAACGTGGCCCCGTATGACAACCTCGCCGACAGCTTCATCGCATTGCAGCGATTCGATGATGCTCGCAAAATGATTCGCGAGGCCCGGGCAAGAAAGTTAGAAGACTACATCACCCGCATGGCTGAGTATATTCTCGCGCTCTACTCCTCGGACTCTGCTGGCATGGCGGAAC
>JBEKWX010000120.1:0-9497 GCA_049512675.1 Terriglobales bacterium
AGACCGCGCAACAAGCGAACACGCGCCTGAACACGGTCGAGCAGGTGGTCACCAACATCGATCAGTACCAGCCCACAACGCAAGCCGAAATTCTTTTCAAGTCGGGACAGACGGTGTTGAGCAAGAACGCCAAGATCGCGCTCGATGAAATGGCCACCCCGCTGAAGAATCAGCGTGGCTATGTCGTCGAAGTCCAGGGTTTTGCCTCTGGTCGCGGACAGGCGGCGATCGCGAGTTCGCAGAAGATGGCGGAATCGGTCGTGCGCTATCTGGCGCTGAACCACGACATTCCGATCTACCGGATTTACCTCGTGGGCATGGGCAATGCGCCGACCGCGGCTTCGACCTCGACAGGTGAAGGGAAGCCCAAGCGCATCACCGGCGGGCGGGTTGAAGTCAGCCTCCTAAAAAACAATCTGGAGCAGCTTGCTTCGACCGGCACGACGTCGCCTCAGGATCAACAGCAGCAGAAGTAAGCGACATTCTCTCCCCTCAGGCCTCCCGTGAAAGCGGGGGGCTTTTTTGTGGTGTGGGGACGGGGCTCCGCCCCGTCCAAGCGGGGCGGGGCCCCGCTTCGACATAACTCTGGGGTCAAACATCGTGCTATCCTCCAACACGTCATGGAAACCCTTTTCTATTGGCGCGCGTCTTCGCCCGTCGGCCCACTCTTTCTCGCCGCTTCCACTAAGGGCTTGGTGCGACTCGAATTCGAAGCTCGGGTGCAGAAGGTGAATCCCAATACAACTCAGATTAAGGAATCGAGGAAGGTACTCGCACCTTACCTTGAGCAGCTCAACGAATACTTCGGGGGCCACCGTCGCGAGTTTTCGTTCGCTCTCGACCTTCGAGGAACCGAATTCCAACTCGCGTGCTGGCATGCGCTGCTCGAAATTCCATACGGCGAAACCCGCAGCTACCGCGACATCGCTGAAGCCATCGGCCACCCGCATGCCTACCGTGCCGTCGGCATGTCGAACAACCGGAACCCAGTGGCCATCGTTGTTCCCTGCCATCGGGTGATCGCATCCAGCGGCTCGCTTTGCGGTTATGGCGGCGGCCTCGACATCAAACGCAAGTTGCTTGACCTTGAGCAAGCCGGTCTTCATTCTGGTCTTCCGCTGGGAATCGGCGCGTAGACGCCGGGCAGGCGATTGCGCTCGCTTTCGATGAGGCCCGAATAAATTCTGCTCACAACCTGTAAAATCTCTTCGGCCTGTCGAGGATCACGTGCGTCCCACGATTCAGCAACTCAGTCGGCAAATTCGCGACCGTTCCATCTCTCCGGTTGAACTCACGCGCGATTGCCTGGCGCGCATCGACCAGCTCAACCCGGCGCTCAACGCCTTCATCACGGTCACGGCCGACTCCGCTCTCGACCAAGCGCGGCGCGCCGAGCAAGAAATCCTCCGCGGAGAATGGCGCGGCCCGCTTCACGGCATCCCCATCGGACTCAAAGACATTCTCGATACCGCCGGAGTTCGCACTACCGCCGCCAGCGCACTCTACAAAGATCGCATTCCCAGCGAAGACGCCGAAGTTGTGCGCCGACTGCGCGCCGCGGGCGCAATCATTCTAGGCAAGCAGAACCTGCACGAATTCGCCTATGGCGGCAGCTCGATGATCAGCATGTTCGGCGAGGTCCGCAATCCTTGGGACATTACGCGTGTGACTGGAGGATCCTCGGGAGGCTCGGCGGCCAGCGTCGCTGCTGGTCTCGGCTTTGCCGCCGTCGGGACGGACACCGCGGGTTCCGTCCGCCTGCCTGCCGCTTACTGCGGAGTCGTCGGGCTCAAGCCAACGTATGGCCGCGTGAGCGCCCGCGGAGTCGTTCCATTGTCACGGTCCTACGATCACCTCGGCCCGATCGTGAACTCGGTCTATGACTCGGCGTTGATGCTGCAAGTGCTGGCCGGCTACGACACAGCCGATCCCGCCAGCATTGACGGGGCTGTCCCGGATTTCGTCGCTGCTATCGCTCAACCTATCTCTCACTCCACGCCGAAGCTGCGCATCGGCGTGCCGCGGGCATTTTTCTTCGACGATCTCCACCCCGAGGTCGCGAGCGCAATCGAAAAAGCGATCGAGATTTTTCGCGAACTGCGTGCTGAGATTCGCGGGGTCAAACTTGAAGTCTCCACCGACCGCAAGCTTGCGGTCGCCGAAGCCTATGCCTATCACGAGTCATTCGTGGCGCGGTCACCGGAGCTCTACCAACCCTCTACGCTCGCGCGCATCCATTCCGGAGCCAAAATTTCCGCATCCGATGCTCTCCGTGTCAGCCGCGACCTCCAGGCTATCCGTCACGCCATCGGAAAAATATTTGACGACGTGGACGTGCTGCTGACGCCCACCGTTCCAATCCCACCGCCCGTAATCGCCGATCTCCGCGAACATCCCGACGACCTGCGTCCGCAAGAAATGATCATGCTGCGCAACACGCGGCCCTTCAATGTCTGGGGAAATCCCGCGATTTCGGTTCCCTGCGGATTCACAAACGATGGCCTGCCGATCGGTCTGCAACTGGCCGCGGCTCCCTGGCGGGAGGACGTGGTGCTGCAGGCCGCACATGGCTATGAGCAAGTGACGGAGTGGCACGAGAAAATGCCTTCGCTGGCGAACTTCTAGGAACTGTCATCCGAGCGGGGTTGAGGGACACCCGCCACAGACTCCGTCTTTGTTGCCACAGGGAATTCTCACGAAGAGATCAAAAGCCAAAGGCGGCTCTCCTGCGTTCCTATTGCGGAGGGTCCGGAACAACGAGTCGTATTTTTTTCATGTGCCTACCCAAACGAATGACAGCGTATAGGTTGGCGGGCATTTGTACGAATAGCTCTTCCTCACCGACGTTTTCACCATTAATGCCGACCGCCCCGCTCTTGATCTTGGTGGCTGCTTCTCGGTTCGAGCTAGCGAGTCCGGCTTCACGGACAAGTTTGTCGAGCCGTACGATATGGGTAAACCCATCGCCGATCCTACGGGCTGCGCCACCGCCCCGGCCCTCGTAGACAACATCCGCCAAGTCAATATCAACGCACTCCAAATTCTCGGGTGCCCCGCCTTTCTGAAACTGCTTTGCCCAGTCCTCCGCGGCTTTCGCCGCTGCCTCCGCCGAGTGAAAGTCCGCCACAATCCCCCGTGCCAGCTCTTTCTTCAGCGCCATCGGATGCGCCTTGCCGCTTGCAATATCCGCTTTCATCGCCGCGATCTGCTCCATCCGCACATCGGTCAGCAGCTCGTAATAGCGCCACATCATGTCGTCGGAAATCGACATCACTTTGCCGTACATCTCGAGGGGCGGCTCGTGGATTCCTATCGCGTTCCCGAGCGACTTTGACATCTTGTTCACGCCGTCTAGGCCTTCGAGGATCGGCGTGGTCAACACCACTTGCGATTCCTGCCCGTACGCCCGCTGCAACTCACGTCCCACCAGCAGATTGAACCTCTGGTCGGTGCCGCCTAATTCCACGTCGGCTTCGAGCGCTACCGAGTCATATCCCTGCGCTAGCGGATACAGCAGTTCGTGCATGGAAATCGGCTTCTCGTCATGGAAGCGTTTGTGGAATTCTTCGCGCTCGAGCATCTGCGAGAGCGTGTACTTCGCCGTCAAACGTATGAAATCCTCGGCTGAAAATTTCGCGAACCACCGGCTGTTGAAATCGACCACCGTTTTTTCCGGGTTGAGAATCCTGAAGACTTGCGTCTTGTAGGTCTCGGCGTTCTCCGCAATCTGCTCCGGGCTCAGCGGAGGCCGCGTTGCCGAGCGGCCCGTCGGATCGCCGATCATTCCGGTGAAATCTCCGATGAGGAAGATGACCGTGTGGCCGAGATCCTGAAAGTGTTTGAGCTTGCGCAGCAGCACCGTGTGGCCGAGGTGCAGATCGGGCGCGGTCGGATCGAAGCCCGCCTTCACGCGGAGCGGCTTGCCCGATGCCCGCGAGCGTTCGAGCTTGGCGCGCAGCTCGGATTCTTTTACGATCTCGGCCGCGCCCTTCTTGATGTAGGCCAGTTGTTCGTCAACCGGTGGAAAGTTAGCCATGCGTTCCGATTATAACGACCTGTGGCGTTTGCCAAGCCCGTGCGACGGCCGGGGCCAGCTGTGCACCCGAGACATCCTTCATAAATTGTCATCCCGAGCGGAGCGAGGAATCTGCAGTTCGCCGCTAGATGCAGATCCCTCACTTCGTTCAGGATGACAAGATCTGGGAGGTTTAGAACTGCTGAGTCAGTCGCCGATAGAAGCTTAGCGCCGCGTCTCCCTGCACCAACTTTCTATATCGCCGCAATTCTCCATGCACCTCTCCCGGATCAAACTTTTTCGTGTGCTCTGCGATCACCACGCTCCGCTCGCTTAACAATTTTGATTGCGCCAGAGCCGCCAGTGTCTTCGCGTACTCGTCCGGCCTCGGGTAGGGCGGATCGAGAAACACAAAATCGGCGACGCGCTCCGCGGCCTCCAATTGTTGCAAGGCTTTCCCGGCCTCTACCTTCGCGATCTGGAACCCGTTTGCGATCCCCAACGATCTTAAGTTCGCCGCAATCAATTCGGCCGCTGCTTTGGACGACTCGACGAAGTACACCGTCCGCGCGCCGCGGCTCAGTGCCTCAATGCCCACCGCACCCGTCCCCGCATACAAATCGAGCCACGTGGACTCGGCCAACGCATCTGCATCGCCTGCACATAGCACGTTGAAGAGCGTCTCGCGCAGCCGGTCCGCTGTTGGACGGATTTCGAGGCCGGGCAACGACCGCAACGTTCGGCGCCGGTATTGGCCAGCAATCACTCTCATAGGTTCGGGCTCATCGTTTCATGTTTCTTCCGGTCATGTTTCTTCCGACCCAGCCCTTCCGAGATGCCTTTTCGCATCTACGGGGCGTCAATTGGAGTCTAAGCGGATAGAATACTTGTAGGCCTGTCGATGCGCAGTTGGTCCATCCCGCTCGGACGTATTTTCGGAATCGAAATCCGCGTTCACCTTACGTTCCTGTTTCTGTTGGTCTTCGTCTGGAGCACGGAAGCCGCCACGCAGGACGCCAGCGCCGCGCTGCGCGGGCTTGCTTTGGTCGGTATCGTTTTTGGCAGCGTGGTGCTGCACGAATTAGGTCATGCGCTGGTGGCACGCGGGGCGGGCATTCCGGCGAAGGGCATCATCCTGCTGCCGATCGGTGGAATCACGATTCTCGACGAGGCGCATGCCATTCCCGACCCGATCAACGCCTGGAAGCGCGACATCCGCATCGCGGTTGCCGGGCCGCTGGTTAATCTTTTCATCGCCGGCTTATTTGCGCTCATTTTGCTGGCGGCTGTGCCCGGGATTTCGCTTACCGCGAGGCCGCTCCTCCATTCGAGCGCCCTGTTGCGGAGCATCGTCTGGGCGAACCTCTACCTTGGCTTGTTCAACCTGTTGCCGGCTTATCCCATGGATGGCGGGCGCGTTTTGCGCGCTCTGTTTGCGCGGCGCGGCGATTTGGTCCTGGCCACGCAGCGCGCCGTCCGCATCGGCCACGTCTTTTCCATTCTGTTCATGATGGTCGGAATCCTCATGGGCAACTGGTGGCTGGTGATGATCGGATTCTTCCTCTTCGTGGGTGCACAACTCGAAGAGCGCTCGGCGGTATTTCAATCGGTGCTGCAAAGCGTTCGTCTAGAAGAAGTCATGCTCACCGACTTCGCGACGCTCTCGCCCGCCGACACTCTGGAAGACGCGCTCGAAAAAGCCGTGCACACGCTGCAGGACGATTTTCCGGTGGTGCGCGGCAGCGACATGGTGGGCGTGGTCTCGCGGCAAAAGATTCTGGAAGCGCTGCGCGCCGAAGGGAACGGCTACGTGCAAGCCGTGATGAACCGCATTTTCGATGTTGCCGCCAAACAGGAGTCGCTGGCCTCGGCTTTCCGCAAGCTCTCCGCGCACAATCTCAGCATCATCCCGGTGGTCGACGAACAGCAACTGGTCGGAATCGTCACGCTGCAGAACTTGATGCACTCCATGTCGCTCCTGGCTGAAAGCCGCAAGTTGCGCCGGGCGGCGCTGGACTCGTAACGCGAAATCCAGAGTTGCTTTGACCACAGACGGGTGCCGAGCTGCGCTCGCCATGGACGGCCGGGGGCGGCCATCCCTACGCGAACAGGCCACAGGAACGCTGACCCGCTTTAGCGGTTTACGTTTGCGTAAGCTTGCTGCGCCGCGCGCACCGCGCATCCAAATTCGACCGCTTTCCCCGTGACCTCGGCAATTACATGTTCTAGAGCGGCCAGCACTCCCACCGTGTCGAGATAATCGTAGTAACCAATGTGTGCGATGCGGAAAAGCTGTCCCTTCAACTCGGCATTTCCGTTGGCCACGACCGCGCCAAACTGCTCGCGGAAGCGTTTGCAAATGGCGGTAGAATCGGCGCCGGCCGGAGCCGCTATGGCAGTCAGCGCGGCCGCTGGAGAACTCGGCGCGAATAACTTCAGTCCCAGCGCTTCGACGCCGGCTCGCGTCATCGCCGCGCATATCTCCGCGTTCGCGATTAGCGCGTCGCGCCCCGCGGCTAGGTTCCCGTCTCCCATTTGACGCACATAGTCGAGCGCGGCGGCCATCCCGGCAAACAGAGCGGTGGCGGGTGTGGCAGCCGATTCCGCTTTGGCCGCCGCTTTTCGCTCCTTGCGCAGATCAAAATAAAAGCGCGGGGTCTTCGCCCGCTCCATGCGCTGCCATGCCCGCTCGCTGATGGCGCCATAGGCCAAGCCGGGTGGGATCATCAGCGCCTTTTGCGAGCCGCCCAGGATGATGTCGATTCCCCAGGCATCTGGGTCGAGATGGGTTGTGCCCAGCCCGGTGATGGCATCGACGACCAGCAGAGTGTCGGGCAGGGCGCGCACCAGTTTCGCGATGGACTCGACATCATGGCGCGCGCCGGTGGAACTTTCGGTCGCTTGCACATAAACGCAGCGGGTCTCGGGCGTCAGCTTGCGGCGCACTTCATCGAGTGAAAATGTTTCTCCATAGGGAGCGGCTACGGTTTCGACGGCGCAGCCAAACGCCTTGGCCAGCGCGGTCCAGCGCTCGGCGAACTTGCCAGCGGTCAACACCAACACGCGGTCGCCGGGAGAAGTCAGGTTCGAGACCGAAGCTTCCATGAAGCCGGTGCCCGACGAAGTCAGCACGAGCACATCGTTCTTCGTGCCGATGAATTCCTTCACATCGGCCAGCACGCGCGTGAACAGCGCGCGGAACTCGGCGGTGCGATGGTGCGCGCCATAGGAAGCCATGGCCATCTGCGCTTGCGGCAGCAGTGGCGTCGGTCCGGGAGTGAAGAGGCGGTTTTTCTTGATCATGGGAATAACCAGAATATGCGAAAGCTTGTGGTTCGGGAAGCGATTGCAGAAGTTAGAAGTCAAATTGAAGAAGTGACACCTCTCACGCGCTGTTGGCATCGAAGGCTTTTGATCTTATTTCTGCAATTTGACTTCTAACTTCTGCAATCGGGGTTTCACCTCTACAATCTGACCTCTGACCTCTGACCTTTCCAGCGTTCTATAATCCCCTCATGCCCCTCATCGACCAGATCCAGAAAGACATGGTTGCGGCCATGAAGGCTCGCGAAGAGCAGCGACTCTCTACCCTGCGCATGGTCAAGACCGCGCTGAAGAATCGCGAGATCGACAAGATGGCGCCGCTTGACGACAAGGAATCGCAGCAAGTGCTCTCCACGCTGATCAAGCAGCGCAAAGACTCGGTCGAGCAGTTCACCAAGGGTGGACGCCAGGAGATGGCCGACAAGGAAGCCGCCGAAATCACGCTCATCGAAACCTACCTGCCCAAGGCTGCGGGGGAAGAGGAAATCGTGGCCGGAGTCCGCGCGGCGATTGCCGAGATGACTCCTGCTCCTGCAATGAAAGATATGGGAACGGTGATGAAAGCCGCCATGGCCCGCTTCGCGGCGGCGGGAATGCGCGTGGATGGGAAGGTGGTTAGCGAGGCGGTGAAGAAAGAATTGGCGGGGAAGTAGGGGGTCACTTTCCGCGCTGCCACTCGCGATACGCTTCGCTCTTGCTGATGCCGCGCTCTTTCGCCACTTTCTTCAGTGCGGCTTTTTCGTCTGCTTTTTCTTCGGCCATGATTTCGCGCACCCGCTGGGCAACGCTTGTGGTCTCGGATGCGGACGGAGCTGCCCCCTCTTCGGCTTTCGCGATCAGGAGCGTGATTTCGCCTTTGACTTCACCTCGCGACTTCAGTTGATCCAGCACTTCTTTGGCGCGCCCGCGGAGGAATTCTTCGTGGATTTTCGTCACCTCGCGAGCTACTACTATGTGGCGGTTGTTGCCCAGAACCTCGACCACATCGGCCAGCGTCTGCAGCAGACGGTGGGGAGCTTCGTAGAACACCTGCGTGCGCGGAGTGTCTTTCACGCTTTCCAGCAGCTTGCGGCGTTGCCCTGACTTGGACGGGAGGAAGCCGCCGAAGCGGAAGGAATCGGTGGGCAGGCCGCTGGCGACGAGCGCCGCCAGAAACGCCGACGCACCAGGAATCGGTACCACCGGCACGTGATGCCGGATGGCGAGCGCAATCAGGTGGAATCCGGGGTCGGAGATGCCGGGCATGCCCGCGTCGGTGACGAGAGCGATCTTGGCGCCGCCCTCGAGGTCGACGACCAACTCGGCGGCCTTGGTCATCTCGTTGTGCTCGTGATAGCTGACTAGGCGCGTCTTGATGCCGTAATGGCTTAGGAGCTTGAGAGTCTGGCGCGTGTCCTCGCAGGCGATCAGGTCGACTTCTTTGAGCACGCGCAGAGCGCGCAGGGTGATGTCTTCCAGATTGCCGATGGGCGTGGCGACTAGATACAACGATGGGCCGCCAACAGCTGTGTCGCGTTCGGAGTTGGTGCCACTCGGGATGTCTTCGTCTTTGTCTTTGTCTCTGCGCATGCCGAAAGTCTAGCAAGGAACCGGCAGTCTTCGCTTGAGCTGGGCTCAGACTGGCCCGCGAACCACGTCCATCAACTCCACGCTTCGCCTTTTATTCGCTTCGTGCTAAACTGACCAAAACGGATGTGACAGCCAACACTTCCCGCTCCAGCCCGCGGGTGTAGGCTAACCGGGATTCGTACCCCGGATTCCAGATTCAGAAATCAGGAGCAGCCATTATGGCCGAAGAGCGTAGCCGAGCAGACGAGCGCAGCAATGAGCGCAATATTGATCGCAACAACGAGCGTGTCAAGGCAATTGATCTGGCATTCGCACAGATTGAAAAGCAGTTTGGCAAAGGGTCCATCATGCGGCTGGGGTCGAAGGAAGCCATCGTCCCGATCGCGGTGATTTCTACGGGCGCGATTTCGTTCGATGCCGCGCTGGGCGTGGGTGGCGTGCCGCGCGGGCGCGTGGTTGAAATCTTTGGCCCTGAGTCCTCCGGCAAGACGACCATCGCCTTGCAGGTGATTGCCGAGGCGCAGAAGGCGGGCGGCATGGCGGCGTTTGTCGATGCCGAGCATGCGCTCGATCCGGCGTATGCCAAGAA
>JBEKWX010000121.1:0-9431 GCA_049512675.1 Terriglobales bacterium
CGACAAGGAACGGAGCATATGGGGCTATCGCTCCAGAAAGAAGCGATGTACCCAACCGTCGCGGCACTCCGACAGATTGCGCTACCCGAAGATCAAGCTAACCGGACTTTAGACACGGGCTGTTAGCACGATAGAAGTGTTTCGCAAGGAGTGTGTGGCCATGGTCTTCCCACCTTATGGTTCGAACGATCGATTTCGCATTTCGTTTTTTACTATTGCTGTGGCACTTTGCTGGCTGTGGTTTGCGGCGCCGAGCTTTGGTCAGGAAGCGGCGCAAGCCCCGGCGGTCTCGGGCGGTGAGACGGCGAAGCCTGACATGGACAAAGCGAAGGCGATCGGGACGCGGCCGGCAGAACCACCAGCGGTGCTGCAGCAGCTCAATTCCGCGATCGAGCAACTTACCGCCAGGATTTCTCCGGCGGTGGTTCAAATTGTGGTCAGCGGCTATGGGGCTCTGGAGGAAAATAATCGCGGCCAGACGGCGCTCGTAACCCGCGAGAAGGCGATTGGTTCCGGAGTGATCGTGGACCCGGACGGCTACATCATGACCAATGCCCACGTGGTCGAGGGGGCGCAGCGCATCCACGTGGCTCTGCCTTCGCCCTCGGTGGATTTTCCGGACCGGATGATGCCGGTGGGCAAGCAGCGGGTTGTTGAGGCACGACTCATCGGCCTTCACCGGGAGACTGACCTTGCCTTGCTTAAGGTCGATCAGACTGGCTTGCCCACACTTTCGCTGGGCAGCCGCAGGCCGGTCCACCAAGGGCAATTGGTGTTTGCCATGGGCAGTCCCGAGGGGCTGGAGAACTCGGTGACCATGGGCGTGGTGAGTGCAGTTGCGCGGCAGGCAGATCCGAGCCGGCCCATGGTTTACATTCAAACCGATGCTCCCATCAACCCGGGCAATAGCGGCGGCCCGTTGGTTGATACAGAGGGCTACGTCGTGGGGATCAACACTTTTATTCTCTCCGCAGCGGGTGGGAGCGAGGGGCTGGGGTTTGCCATCCCGGCACGAGTTGTGCAATTCGTTTATGAGAGCTTGCGCAAGTATGGTCACGTGCATCGCATCGAGGTCAAGGCAGGTGCTCAGACGATCACTGACAGCCTAGCCAGAGGATTGGGACTGGCGCAAAACTGGGGGGTCATCATTGACGATGTGACGCCGGATGGTCCGGCTGAGGCAGGTGGCCTGAAGATCGGGGATATTGTAGTCAGTGCGGATGGCCGCCTCATCGGTACGTTGCCCGCCTTCACCGCGGCACTCTATCTTCATCCTTTGGATGAAGCGCTTAAGCTTGAAGTCCTCCGTGGGACCGAACGGAAAACACTTTTCATTGCAGCGCTGGAGATGAAAGATCCGATGGACGCGCTGACTGATCTGGCTAAATCACGCGAAAACCTGATTTCCCGGCTGGGGATACTGGCTCTTACCCTGGACGATCAGTTGCGTCCCATGTTGGGCACGCTGAGAATTCCGTCCGGCGTCGTCGTCGTGGCACGAGTGGCGGATTTCATGAGTTCCGCGACCGGCCTGGAAACTGGCGATATTATCCATAGCGTGAATCAGACGTCGATCGACTCTTTGAGCTCTCTCCGCGCGGCTCTGAGGGACATCAAGCCGCACGACCCGGTTGTACTGCAGGTGGAGCGGGGAGGGGGATTGCAGTGGCTGGCGTTTGAAATGGAGTAGGTCGTTACGCAGCTGTTCTTTTATCTGCCGCCTTGTACTTTCGTAACGACTCACTTCCAGCGAATGCCTCGCCGAGTGGAGCTAGTCTGCTATGATGCCAGCCTGTGAGGGCTGGAATCGTCGTAAATAACTGGTGACGAGTGGTGTTCCTCAGGTCAGTTTCAATTGTGAGGTCAGCGTGATGTCCGAATCAACAAATGGTCGCAACGTTCGTCGCAACGTTCGCTCGCGCTTAGAAAAGGGAATATCGGAACTGCAGGGGCTACACAAGTTGTTGCTCTCCAGCGATGTGGACCCTGATGTTCTGGCGGACTTCCGGGACGCTTTGAATCGAGTCAGGAACACGGCGTGGGCTGCCCAGCAGTATGTCGTTCGCAAGGAGACCGACCAGGACTCAACCAGTGTGCTCTCGTTGTTAGCGGGCGAACGTGTTCGTGCCGCCCACCAGCTTTGCCAGGCTCTCGTCGATGATTTGGGAGGAGCCGACATCAAATTTCAAAGAGGCAGCCTGGTTCAACTCCACGAGATCACGGAGACGTTAACGGAGAGACTAGAAGGCGTCATCAACAGACTGTGACGATGCTTTACCTACGCTCCGAAGAGACTGCCCCCATCCGAAGTACACCCTCAGAGACCGCTTCGCCCGCTGCCGAAAACTCACCTTGAAAGTGTTACAGGAATAACGGAATTCCGCGGCCATTCGGAGGAAAACTTCGAGGAGAACTTGATTACACGGTGCGCGGCGTGCCACGCTAGAGTGCATCACCGCTGGGAATACGAACGCGGAGTGCCCGACACGGGCGCCGCGAAAGGGGCGGAACCACCGCAGCCATGCGTATCGAGTCAGCAGCATCGCTCATGTTTCTTTTGGCCGGCTTGGCTGCGCCCCCCGCTATTGCCCAAGATGCCGCTGCTTCCGGATCGCGCAATTCCACTTGCATAATTAATGCGATATCTGTTGCTGAGAACGCTGACAGCGTTGATGTGGAAGTCGCCTTCAATGAGCTGGTGCAGCCTGAGGTGAGCCGGCTCGAGCATCCGGACCGGCTGGTATTCGATTTCCCCGGATGTGAGCTGGCGGCCCTGGGTCAGCGCTTTGTTGTAGACCGCGGACCCGTGCTTGCTGTGAGCAGTGCCGCACTTGGGGTTGCGTCGCCCCGCGCACGAGTGGTCATCGAACTCAGGTCGGCGCAGAGTCGCGAGCGCGCGATTGCCGGAAACAAGCTGGTCGTCAGTCTCAGCTCCAGCGGAAACAACCTTGTCATCGAGCTCGGCGCCGGTGGAGGATCCCGGCGTCCTGCTCTGGCGAGCGAAGGAAATAAACCTGCGACAAACAGCCAGCCACCTGTTGCCAAAGCAGATCGAGGAACGGATCGAGCAGCGCCCAAGCCGGCGGAGGTGGTGGCGCCGATGCCGAGCTTGCCGTCAGTTGCGGTCGGAACAGCGCGGGCGGCTCCTAAGCCGGCGGAGGTGGTGGCGCCGATGCCAAGCTTGCCGCCGGCCGCGCTCGGAGCGGATCGAAGGGCACCCAAACCGGGGGAAGTGGTTCCGCTGGTGCCACCAGTTGTGCCGGGAACGGACCGGGCGCCTAAGTCTGCGGAAGTGGCGTCGGCGACGCCGAGGGCACCGGGAGTTGTTCCAGGGACAGACCGAGCGGCGCCCACGTTTGCGGAGGTGGCTGCCGGGCCGCTAGCGCCGAGTCTGTCGCCGCCTCCGCTGATTCCGCGCACGGCAACCCTCCAGTTCCACGCTTATGCGCTTCTCGACAAAGCTCGAACTTTAACCATCTTCGATCTGGAGCCGTTGGAAGCCAAGGCGCAAGATGGCGATCCCGAGTCTGAGACCACACTGGCGCTCGCCTACCACGCCGGAACATTGCTCAAGCAGGATGATGCGGAAGCGCTGCGCCTGCTGCGGCGAGCCGCGAACCGTGGCTTTGTCGCGGCGGAAGAAGCCATGGGGATCTTTTGTCAGGCGGGCTTCGGAATACCGGCGGATAAAGAGCAGGCCGTTTCCTGGTACACCAAGGCGGCGCAACATGGATCGAAGGACGCGGCCACCAACCTTGCGCTTATGTACGCGACGGGCGATGGCATCCCAAGAAACGCAGCGGCGGCGGAGACCTGGTTCCGCAGTGCCGCCGAGGCGGGCGACGCAACTGCCCAGTTGAATCTCGCGGCTTTTTACCATCGCGGTGAAGTCGTGCCGCAAGATGATGCCCAAGCCACGCTCTGGCTCACCAAAGCCGCGGAGCAGGGCTTACTTCCGGCGATGCTCGAACTGGCAAGGTGGGACTTACGCGCGGAACAGGGCGGCAATGTCGATGAGGCCATCGTGTGGTTAAAAAAAGCCGCCGATCAGGGCGATGCCACCGCGGAGGTGGAATTGGGCGACATCTTCGTAGACAAAAAGCTCGGCCGACTGGACTACTCTCAAGCCGTCGACTGGTACAGAAAGGCGGCCGACCAGGGACAGCGCGAGGGTCAATTTGGGTTGGGAGAGCGATATTTGCTAGGGCAGGGGGTTCAGCAGGATTTCGAAGAAGCGCGGCGTTGGCTGACGCCGGCGGCAACCCGGGGCCACCCCTATGCCCAATTCCTTCTGGCGAAGATGTTAGAGGCGGGGGAAGGCGGGCCAGTCGATGCCGCTTCCGCCGCGAAATACTATGGACTTGCCGCGAATTATGGTATCGCCGAGGCGCAATACCGCCTGGGACGCTTGCTGGCCTCCGATCGCAGCAATGGAACGAGTCTGGTATCCGCCTACAAGTGGTTAGTTCTAGCACAGGACGCGGTGAAGGAGAGCACCACAACCGCGCAAGAAGTTCGAAAATTGCTCACGCCTCCGCAACTTGCCCAAGCCGAACATGAGATTGACGAATGGCGCGCTGCTCACTCTCCGCATCATTCGGGTGGCTAGCCTGCGAGGTTGATCTGGCCGCAGCAAGCCCGTTCGGTAGATCGCTGGACGATCCGAGCTTGCCATCGCGGAAATAATTCCACGCGCTTTACGGGCTCTCGCTGAGCGAAAATAGAAACACACAGCTATGCTCAGGCTCCATCGGTTGCGCACGTGGGCGATTTGTTGGGTGGGCTGTATTTTTCTTATCCATCTTTCTCCTGCCCATCTTTCTCTCGCCCAGCTTGCTCTCGCCCAGACTTCTCTCGGCCAGACTGCCACAAAACCACCGGGGTCAAAGGCATCACAGAACGTCGTGGTCACGGTCACCGATGAGAACGACGTTGCCGTACCGTCCGCGTTCGTATATTTACAAGCATCTCCCCAGGGGGTTGCGCTGCGCTGCGTCACCGATTTTGCCGGCCGCTGCGAGTTCTCCAACCTCTCCGCCGCTACTTACCAGCTCCGCGTCGAGAAGCAAGGTTTCTACTCAGCGATGTTGCCCGCGATCGAGACTGGCATTGCGGCGAATGTCGCAGTGAACGCTGCGGTGAACATCCCAGTGAACATCGACGTTACTCTCTCCCACCAGCAAGAGCTGCGCGAGGAAGTCGATGTGGTCGAGTCTCCGGCGGCCATCGATCCCGCCCAGGTTGCCGCGCAACAAACCCTCAGCGGACTCGATGTCCTCAACATTCCTTTTTCCGCCACGCACGACTATCGCAACGTGCTCAACTACATCCCCGGCGTTGTGCAGGACGTGTACGGGCAACCTCACGTTGCGGGCGCGGAAACCTATCAGACAGTGACCCTGCTCGATGGTTTCAATATCACGCAGCCCGCCAACGGGCAGTTGCTGGCCCGTATCAGCACCGATGCTTTTCGCTCGATCCAGGTGGAACCGGCACGCGAGCCCGCTGAATTCGGCAAAGGTTCGGGCGGTTTGCTGATGCTGAATACGGGAATTGGCAACGATCACTTCCGCTTCTATGCCACCGATTTCGTGCCGTCTTTTCAAGACAAGGGGGGATGGAGGTTCGACCAGATTTTGCCACGCCTCACTTTTTCCGGCCCGCTGGAGAAAGGAAAAGTGTGGTTCTACAATGCTCTCGACGGCGAATTTGACAATGTTGTCTATACCGAACTGCCAGCCGACGCCGACTACGATCACGTCTTACGCATTGGCAACCTGGCCAAACTCCAGGCGAATGTCACCAGCCGTCACATCGTCACCGCCAGCTTTCTGGTGAACCACCTCGACGACAAGTATTCTGGTCTCTCACCGCAAAACCCGCAGTTGTCATCCCCGAGGGATGTCGAGTCCGCCTACCTGGCCAGCGTGAAAGATCAGTACTATTTCAAGGGTGGCGAGTTGCTCGAAACGGGATTGGCATTCGATCAGTACAAGCTGAAGTGGACTCCCTACGGCACGTCGCCCTATTTCATCATCCCCGAGACGTACGGCGATACGGCCAGCGGAAGTTACTATCTTTCCGCGGCAACGCTTGCCCGTCGCTGGCAGGCTCTTTCGAATCTGTTTCTCGCTCCGCGTCACTGGCATGGCCGTCACGATTTGAAATTCGGAGCGGACTTCGACCGTCTTATCTACGACGCCCAGTTCGCGCGGCAGCCCATATCTTTTCTGCGTCCGGGTCAAAGTCCGCTCACGGCCCCGAACACGAGTACCTGTCTCACCCTCGCGCCTGCCATGAACCCGTGTTCGCTCTATTCCACTTTTTCCGGGGGTCTGCCTTCCTCCACTTACAACTTCGAGGCCAGCGCCTACGCCCAAGACCGCTGGTTGATTGGCGATCGTCTGCTGGTCGAATCCGGCCTCCGCCTCGATTGGGATGAAATCATCCGCAGTCCGCTCCTGTCTCCGCGCCTCGCTGGAACCTACGTCCTCGACAACTCGGGCAATACCAAGCTTTCCGCGGGTATCGGTTTGGTCTACGATCCTACGTTCCTGTTCCTTATTGCCCGTCCGTTCGCCGGGCAACGCACCGACTATTTCTTCGACACTTCCGGCGCGGCGACCGGGACCGTGCTTACTACGTTTTCGGTTGACCGAAACGCTCTCCAAGCGCCCCGTTTCATCAATTGGAGCCTCGGCCTCGAGCGCAAGCTCCCCGCCGCCATCTACTTGAAAGCGGAATTCCTGGAAAAACGCGGATCTCGCGGCTTCGATTTCAACACGCCCAGCGGCTCCGGCGGCAACTTCATTCTCGAAAATACTCGCGACGACCGCTACGACGCCTTTGAAGTGAGCCTCCGGCACAACTTCCGGGAAAGCTACATGTTGATGGGCTCCTACACCCGTTCCCGCCTGCACTCGAATCAGGCTCTCGACTTCAGCGTCGACAACTCTCTGCTCGGTCCTCAACAGCCCGGCCCTTACAGCTGGGATACGCCCAATCGATTTCTGTCCTGGGGATATTTGCCGCTCCCCAAGCTGCCCATCATCCGCAAAACCGAGATTGCCTATTCGATGGAGACGCGCACTGGATTCCCGTTCAACGTAACCAACGATCAGCAGCAACTGGTTGGCCCTCCCGGATCGCGTCGCTTCCCCGATTTTTTTTCGCTGAATCTTTATCTTGAGAAGCGCTTCCATCTGTTCGGATATTTCTGGGAACTGCGCGGCGGCCTCGACAACATCACCGACCACAGCAACCCCTTAGTCGTCAACAGCGACATCAACTCGCCGCAGTTCCTCACCTTCAGCGCTTTTGAGGGCCGCGCCTTCACTTCGCGCATTCGCCTGCTGGGCAGGAAGTGATTCTGGCTTCGGGAAACTCTGATTAAGTGTCGGCAAAAGGCATTAACCACAGGGGTACACAGGGGTGCACGGAGGACACCGGGGACTTAATCAGAACTTCCTTAGGGGCAGCGCTTTAACGCACGACATTCACGATTCGCTGCTGATTCCGGCGCGAACTGGGCAGTGCGCCGCGGCGGCGCTGGTTGCTCCGAAAGAGAACTTTTTGTGTCCGAGGAAGCTCACAACGGCATTTACACTCATTAGCAGCGCGCCCGCGATGTAGGGAGCAGACGCATCGGCAGGTGTGAGATACCGGATGGCAAAGACCGTCACTGGCAGCAGGATTGTTCCCAGGGCGATACCGCCGCTGTAGACCAGCAAACAGCGCAACCATTCCCGGAGGTAGTTGCCCGTTGTCTTGAAGATGAACCACTTGTAGTTCAGGAAGGCAAGCGTGATGTTGAGTACATTCGACAGCACACCGGCCAGGATATAGGCGTAGGGAACACGGGGCGTGAGTGCGGCAGTCAGGAGAGCGTAGCTGGAATAGCCAAAGATCGTATTCCACAGGCCGATTGCCAGATAGCGGCCAAACTGCGCCGGGGGAATGTGGCTGGTGAGTCTGGCCACTGCCGGAATCTTCTGTAAGCTCTCGACGGTGACGACGCCAATGCGAGAATGTTGCTGTGACATAGTTCCCATCTCATGGAATGCGTAGGAATCCGACCGGCCGCTTCCAGGCGTTGGCTATGGACAACCAATCATTACGCAGAATGCAGCGAAGCTGAGCCCATTCTCCCTTCAGGCGGTTACGAAAGTTTCACGAGGAGAAGTCTCCTGCGCGCCCTAGACTGGACGTTGCGAGATTCGATTAACTAAGTCGGTAAATTTCTCAACTTCAGCGAAGATCGGTCCGCTGTGGCCTGGAGTGAAGGGAAACGGGCTAGCGGATCAAAGGGCAATCTCGTCCTGGCGACTGAGGGCGGGTAGTTCTTCGCGAAGTTGGCAGCCGCTGGTGTGAGTTTTCATCATCGCTTCCGCCAGATTTAGAATCCGCTGGGCGGCTTGCTCTGTGCTGACGCCACGCGCGTGAATGTTCGAGATGAGGTTCCGATTGGCATCGGTGTGCGGCGCTTTTGGCCGGTATGCCATGTAAGCTGACAGGCTTTCGGCGGTTGCCAACCCGGGCCGTTCGCCGATCAGGAGGACGGCAACTTTGGGACCCAGCAACTCGCCAATTTCGTTCAGAATGCCTACCCGGCAGTAACGCACCACAAATGTCTGGCCGACACTCCAGCCTCGAGTCTTTGCTCCTTGCGACAGAAGCGGCAATAGCCGGGGAGCTTGCATGGTGACGGCGGTTACCGAGAGGCCGTCGCCGATCACGATTTGCAAATCGTGTCCGGCAGTGCAACGCCGGCTCACTTCCACGCCGGACGCGTCATTCAGGTGACGGCCCAGGTCAGGGCGCAATAGATACTCATCTTTGCTCGCCGCGCGGGAGCAGACTTCAAACAGATTCCACTTGCGCGCGAAGTTGTCGCCGGGATCGTTGTCCGGATCGTTCTCCGGACCGTTCTTAGGACATCTGAATAGATTCAACTCCGCGCGCACGGCATCGCGGGCGGCGGCATGCGCCTCGCGCAATTCAAGTTGAGTATTGGTTCGATACGCGGCCCCGCTGCGGCCTGCGAGCAGACGCGCGGGAGTTTGTGCGCGTACTTTCTTTATCATCTCGGGCAAGTCCGGTTCGGGCAAATCTTGAGGCTGGGCGAGTTTGTCTTCTCGGTTGTCCTCTCGTTTATCTTTTCGGTTGTCCTCGCCGGGCACCATTCAGACCGTCCTCTCCAGCGACAACTCCAAACCCTGCATCAGTTGCCGCCTTGCGGACGAGTCGAGGGACGCCGGTTCCGTACCACGATAGATCCCCATATTCTGCAGCCATGCGAGGAACTCCGGCGCCGGACGCAACTGGAAGAGGCGGCGTGCGGCTAACGCGTCGTGATAGCTGGTGGATTGGTAATTCAGCATTACGTCGTCGGAACAGGGAACGCCCATGAAGTAGTTGCAGCCCGCAGCCGT
>JBEKWX010000122.1:0-9354 GCA_049512675.1 Terriglobales bacterium
AATCACCGAGCCCCCCAGCAGCAACTTCACCCACCGCCGTTTCCATTTTTCTGAGAGGAACACCAAGGGCTGGACGAACGAAAGCAGCATCGCCAGCAAACCAAATTCGATAATGTGCGAGTGCGCAGCGATGTTCACGGCTCGTGCGCCGGCAAGATTGCCGAAATTATTGATCTCCGCTGTGGCGGCGTCAAGGTTTCCCACGGTGGCAGCGCTGATCAAACGTTGCAGGATCGCGGTTTCCATCCGCTCGTGCTCGTACAGCAGAGCGCCAGAGTAATACGCGCCATGCAGCAGGCCGAGCAAGACCAGAATCGTCCCGCCGGTCAGGAGCGCGCGTCGCGACATGCTGTCTTCGTCGCCAAGTTCGGGCTCGCTCAGTTGGCGGCTGCGTACATACTTCCAGAAACCCCACGCTTGCAGGATGAGAACAAGGGTCAGCAAGGCTCCGGCAGAATCAGCTAGCACGCTTGCCCAGCCGATTGTTGAAAACGGGCTGCCGCTGAGCCCGATGTAGTGAATCAGAAAAATGCCAACCGGCAAAAGCACTCCGCCCGCGATGAAGAGAGCTGCCAGGAATTTTTTCGTTTGCCGTGAGAGCGCAATGTACGGCTGCACGAGCGCCAATAGCAGCGCCAGGTAGCCGGCGCCAATTATGTGAACGTGGGCGTCCACCTTGGTGCCACGATCCTCCAGCACGCCCCCTAGATGACCGAACCATTCATTCACCGCCGCGGCATTTCCGGCAGCGATGGCGCGAGAGGCTGCGCTGAGCGCTTCGCCTTGCCGGGCCGCGTTCTGGTGGAGGATGAAAACGGCAAAGATGTCGCCGAACAGAAGTCCGCCGGCGATCAGAGCGATGCCACCGAAAATGTAGAGCCGGCGTGCGCTCAGTGGCGCAAAACCAGCCGCCAAGGTGGGCGCCAAACTCGCACTGTCCGGGACTGGTCTGGGAATCGCTGGCATTAGTGTCTCATTCGTTCGATCTTGCGGTACTGGTTGCGGAAATACTGCAGCGGCTCCCCATCCCGAACCGGACGAACCACCAAGGCAGCCCGTCCGGCAAACGACTACGCTACCACGATACCCGCAGCGCCAGCTGAATCTGGCGCGGGTTGAATACTGCGCTGGGCGTTCCGTAATTTGGATTGGGCGAACCTTCCCGATAGAATTTCGGCGTTCCCGTCTGGTAACAACCTGGCGCGTTGGGATCCGGCCCGCAGAAATCCGCCGCTCCATAACTTGTGTTGAAGTAGCGAACGTTGACCGTGTTCAGCAAGTTGAAGGCCTCCGCCATAAATTGGAGATGCATCTTCTCGTAGAGTGGGAAGGTGCGCTCCAGGCGAACGTCGACCGTCTGTAGTGAACCGCCCTTGAATGTGTTGCGCGGGTCGCCGCCGACCCGGTCATTGTTTCCGAAGACGTCGCCATTGGCGTCAAAACCGGCATATTTGGTAAAGTACTGCGGCGACTGCAGGGTAACGATCGTGCTGAAACTGAAGTCGCGCAGGAACGCATTCCAGGTCTTGGGGCTGGAGAAGATGGCATTGCCGACGAAACGATTCCGCACATCGTCCGCGGAATTGGCGCGCTCCGCGCGGAAGCTGCCGTTGTTGCTGTCCTGCGGAATCAGGACGAAGCTGGGGTTCGGACCGTCATCGATCGAATGCGACCAGCTATAGCTGATGTTAAACGAAAAATTGTGCGTCATGCGCTTGCTCATGTTGATGAGCAGGCCATCGTAAACGGAATCCCAACCCGAACGAGCTTCGAAAAAGACGCTGTATTGCGGATCGCGGAAGCCCGGAATCCCGCTGATGTGGGGCACGCCTGGCGCAAATTGGTACCACGCCGCAGGGTACGATGAGCAGGGGACCGGAGTCACCGGCCCGCCTGGATTCAGTGGCGACGCGTAGTTGAAATAGACGTTCTTGCAACTTGCCTGCCCCTTGGAGTCGTAGACGTGCACCGTGGTGCTGGGGTCGGGCTGATTCACGTTGTAAAAGCTGCCGAGATGCACTCCTCGCAGGTGGACTCCGGTGATGCTCAACTGCGAGTCCTTGAAAGGCTGGAACTCGAGCGAGGCGCTGGTCTGAATGCCATACGGGTTCTGGCTGTTTTGATCGAACCGCACGATGGTCGCGTCCTGCAGGAATCCGCAACTATCCAGGGTTCCAGACGGGCAGAACGCCGCAGGCGTTCCGTTCGGGTAAGTGGCTTGCGTAAGCAAGGCGTTGAGGCCGTAATTCATAATGAAGGGCGTGCTGGCAAAAGTGAAAAGGCCAGTCTTCGCATTCAGGCTATTTTCAAATGGACGCCCCGGGTAGGTGGATCCTCCGCCGCAGGAAGGCGCCTGGCACATGAGCAGGGGTGATGGAATAATCCCGTGGAACAGCCCGAAACCGGCACGGAACATGACGTTGCGTGACGTTCCTAGTCCGTAGGCGAGGCCCACGCGCGGGTCAACGTTCTTCCACTGCGTATTGAGCACTCCGGAAGGCCACGTCTCAAATTCCCACCGCACTCCGCCATTTAATGTCAGGTTCGCAGTGGCGCGCCACTTATCCTGAAGGTAGAAGCCGTTGTAGGTGTGGTCGAGCGTGTCCGAGGCTTGGTCACGGATAGCCTGTGGAATCGCGCCGCCATGATACACCGCCGTTCCTCCCGCCAGAGACCCCTCGGTGAAAAGCGGGGTCGTCGTAGTGCTGAAGCGTTCGAAGAAGATCACGAACGGATCCGGACAACCAACCCCTCCTGGAGCGCACGCCTCGCCATCTTGGCCGAGAAAGGCAGGAAGGTTCGCGAAGTCTGCCTCGAACGGATAAAACAGCGGGAAGGATTCGTAAGTACCGACGCGATCAAAATTACCGCCGAAGCCGATCGTGTGGTTCGACAGGTTATGCGTCATGTTATCGACTAACTCGAAGCGCGACTCGGTGTAAATATCCGGGTTGCCCCGGTTGACGCCGACGGCAAACGTATTGGCGACTTCGAGGTGGGGCTGCGTGGAAACAACCGGGAAGTCGAAGTTGCGGTGCGCATACTGCATACGCAGGTCGTTCACCCACGATGAGGAAAACACCGTCGTCAAGCCGCCGGCGAGCGACTGGTCTCTGATGTAGTTATTCTTGAATGCTGACGGCAGGTCGAAGCCATTGTTCAGAGGCGACTGGTTGGTCAAGCGGTCGTCATTGATGAAATAACGGACAAAGAGGTTACTGTGGCCGAAATTCTGATCCAGCCTGACCAGAGCGTTGTCCGTGTTTCCGTTGCGCAGTACAAACAGGTCTTCGGGAGGCAGGCCGAAGACGTTCACTTTGACGCAATTAATATACTTCGTCGTTTCCACTATTCCACAAGAACCATCAGGTGGGTTGAGGTTGTTCAGCACCACCGAATTGTACGTGGGCGATTCGGTGCGTCTCTGCCCTTCGTAATTGGCAAAAATGAATGTTTTGTCTTTTCGTACAGGTCCGCCGATGGCGGCCCCAAACTGATTTTGCCGCAGCACATTGAAGCCGGGCGCCGCGAGAATGCTGGTGGCATCCATTGCGTTATTGCGAAGATAGTCATAAGCCGAGCCGTGCACGTTATTGGTGCCGCTCTTGGTGATGATGTTGACGATGCCGGCGGTGGCTCGTCCAAATTCCGTGGTGTAGTCGGTGTTGATGACGCGAAACTCCTGCACCGACTCCTGTGGTGGCGTGCCCCGCTGGATGCCCGAGGCGGTTGAGATGTCATCGGCGCCGTCCACTGCGATGAAATTGTAGTGAATGTTCTGGCCGGCGAAAGAGAGCTTGGTGACCGGCTCGACGATCACGTCGGTGCTGCCGGAGGTCGTGTTTCCGATGGTTATGCCGGGCGCGAGCAACGCGAAATCGATGAACTCCCGTCCGTTGACCGGAAGGTTCTCGATTTGTTGCTGACCAATGACCTCGCTCACCATGCTTCGAGTGGGCTCAGCAACTTCGCCAATGTCCTGCACCTCGACCTGGGTTTGAACCTGGCCGGGAGCCAGCGCGAAATCCACAGTGCCTGACGCGCCCAGATCCAGGTGAATCTTCTTGGCGGATTTTTGGAAACCCTGTTTTTCGACATCGACGGTGTAATCGCCAGTCGGAAGCCCGCCGATCTGATACTCGCCCACCGCATTGGCCGTGACCGAGCGCTTCAAACCGGTGGCCGCATTTAGCGCGGTAACCGTTGCTTCTGGAATCACCGCGCCGGTGGTGTCAGCGACGCGTCCCTGGAGAGTGCTGTTAATGGCCTGGGCTCCCAGCCAACTCGACACGGTCAAAAACAGCAGAAGGCTGATGACCGCTCCCAAGCGACAGCGATGGAACAACGAGGACTGAACGGAGCCGGGCGTTCCGGCATCGGATTCCACAACGTATTGAACGACCATCGAATTCCCCCCTCGCAAATTTGTTGTTATTTCTCAGGCAGCTACTGAGCCGTCCCCACCCCTCGTGCCGCATGCGCGTGCAGGATCCGAGTCAGCCTCGATTCGGAGTCCTCGAGATGCTGCTCCAGTACAGCGGCACATTGCTTAAGCTTTCCACTCGTGAGCAATTGACACATCTCCAGGTGGACGGGAATCAGTGCGCCGGGATTGTCATGGCTCCGGTCCACCAACACCATGCCGACACGCAGTTCGCCAAGCATGTTCTTGTAAAACGAATCCAGCCGCTTGTTGCCGTGGAAGCGGATCAGCAAGCCGTGAAAATGAAGGTCGTGGCTGACAGCGCGGGACCAGTTCCGGTCGTGCGCGGCTAGTTCGTATTCTTCTACCGTGTTGCAAATTTCCTGCAACAAACCTGGGTCTGGATGGCGTGCCGCGAGCACCGCGGGCAACTCCAGCATCCGGCGCAACTGGTAGATCTCCTGCACATCGCGCAATGAGAGTTGCGAGACCGCAGCGCCCCGATGCAGGCTGCGTCGCAACAGACCCTCGAGTGACAATATCCGGATCGCCTCCCGCATGGTGTTGCGGGAAACGCCCAGGGACGAAGCCAAAGGCAATTCTTGAAGCTGGGTGCCGGGGCGGAACTCACCCTCGAGAAGGCGCTGGCGGAGGAGAGTAGCCACCTGATCCGCTACACTTTCACGGTTGATCTGAGTCCTATCCATGCGGAGAAATTGTCGTCCGGCTGACGGGCGAAATTCTCCTCCTAATTGTTCACGTTGTCAAGTGTTGAAATGTTTTGTTGAAATGTTCACCACTTTGAGGTATGTTGCAGGATCGGAAGTGGACCGTATGGTCTGTTTCTTGGGCGCGGCGTGCATTGCACTCCGGACATCATGCGCAAGAATAGGAATGACGATAGAATCGCGTTGGCAAAGAGCGTCCTGCAGGCGGCGATGCAACCTCCGTCGGCTCAGGCTGCGGTGGAGCAGGCATGATTCTGGTTCCCGTAAAAACCCTCGTCGACGCCAAGCAGCGGCTCTCTCCTATTTTGAGTCCGCAAGAGCGTTTTGCGCTGGCGCAGGCAATGTGCGAAGACGTGCTGCAAGCGCTGGCGCGCTGGCAAAGTAGGCCTGCGGTTGCGGTGGTGACCAATGATTCGTTTGCGCGCGACTTGGCGGCGCGTTTCAATTTCGAAGTTGTTGCGGACGACAACTCCGGTGAGACCAGCGCCATCGAGATGGCAACGGCGCTGTGCCGAAAGCGTGGAGCAGAAAGCACCCTGGTGGTTCCGGCAGACATTCCTTTGATTGACAGTTCCGAACTGCAGAAGATCGTGGACAGCGCGCCTCCCGGTGGTGCGGTGCTGGTGCCGGACGCGGCGGGGCGGGGCACGAATGCCGCCTGGCGAGCTCCGGGTGATTTGTTCCCGCTTCGCTTCGGTAACGACAGCTTCCTGCCACACCTGGCCGCGGCGAAGGCGACTGGCCTGCCTTGTGTTGTGCTCGAACTGCCGGGGATTGCGCGAGATGTCGATCGTCCCGAGGATCTCCGCGAACTGGCGGCTGCCAGCGGAGAGCGGCGAGCGCAGAAACTGGTGCGAAGCTGGAACCTCGGCGGGCGGATTCAGGCCTGATATGGCCAGGTATAGCGTGGGGTCGGGAGTCGCTAAGCACGCGGGTAAGCGTGCGGCTGGGGAAGTTCGCATTCTTCCCCTTACCGTCAGCGGCGAAATCCGCGCCAGAGAATCGCTGTGCGCGCGGTTGTTGGCGGCGGCGCGCAGCCTGGGGTTGCGCTTTCAGGATGGCGACATCCTGGTGGTGAAGCACAAAGTTGTGTCGAAGGCGGAAGGCGCGCTGGTCGCGCTCGATGAGATCCGGCCCTCGGCGGCTTCGCGGGTTTGGGCTCGACGCTACGGGCTCGACGCACGCGTCTGTGAATTGGCGCTCGGTGAGAGTCGTCGAATCGTGCGGCGAAAGCGCGGTGTGCTGATCACCGAAACCGAGCACGGCTTCGTTTGCGCGAACAGCGGCGTGGACGTTTCGAACGTGGATGGTGGGCGGCACGCGGCGCTGCTCCCGGTGAATCCGGATCGTTCCGCGGCGCGGTTGCAGCGGGAGTTGAAGAAACGGCTTGGGATCGAAGTCGCGGTTATCGTCAGCGACAGTTTCGGGCGTCCGTGGCGGGAAGGCTTGACGGAAGTGGCGATTGGCGTCGCAGGGATGCGGCCTCTGCTCGACTACCGCGGACAGCGTGATCCGCACGGGTACTCGCTGCATGCGACGGTGGACGCGGTAGCCGACGAACTGGCTTGCGCGGCGGGACTGGTCTGCGGCAAGCTGGCTGGCACTCCCGCGTGCATCATTCGGGGCTACTCTTATATCCGCGAGAACCGGCGCGGAAGCGGTGGAGTTCGGGAGTTGATCCGGCCCGCGAAGAACGATCTTTTTCGCTAGATTTTCTATGAATTGTCATCCAGAGCGAAGCGAGGGATCTGCATTTTGCGGTGCTCGGGATGACAAAATCTGGTGGAGTTGTAGGCTGGCCCGCGCCTTCGCTCGGAACCGATAGGAGAACGTTATGGCTTGGCAGGCTTCAGAACTCGAGCAATTCCCCGCCCTGACCTGGGACCAGATCGCACCCCGAGCTTCCGCGGCAATTCGCAGTGCCTTGGAGCGCGTGCTGGAAACGCAAGACGGAGCATGTCTGACGGACGATGAGCGCTACGCCCTGGCGAACTGCGACGGTGCGAGCTGCGATGGTGCGGGCTGCGATGGTGCGGGCTGCGATAGTGCGGATCTATTCGCACTGCTGGTGGCCGCGGATACTCTTCGGCGCGAACTGGTCGGCAACATCGTCAGCTACGTGGTGAACCGCAATATCAATTTCACGAACGTCTGTTTCGTGGGATGCAAGTTTTGCGCGTTCAGCCGCGGGCCGCGAGAGGCCGACTCTTATTTTCATTCGCTTGAAGTCATGGGGCGCAAAAGTAAAGAAGCGTGGGAACTGGGCGCTACCGAAGTCTGCATTCAAGGGGGACTGCCACGCGATCTGCCGCCATTTTATTATCGCGACATTCTGCGCGCCGTGAAGAATGCCGTGCCGGGTATGCACATCCACGCGTTTTCTCCGATGGAGATTGTGTACGGCGTGGAACTGACCGGCATGCCGCTGCGCGACTACCTGATGATGCTGCGCGATAACGGACTGGACACGCTGCCGGGCACAGCAGCTGAGATTCTGGATGACGAAGTGCGTCATGTACTGTCGCGCAACAAACTTTCGTCGGCGCAATGGCAGGAGGTGATCCGCACGGCGCACGCATGCGGCATCCCGAGCACTTCGACGCTGATGTACGGGCACAGGGAAACACCTGGCCACTGGGTAAGGCAATTGTCCTTGTTCCGGCAGATTCAGGCTGAAACCGGCGGCTTCACCGAGTTCGTGCCGCTGGGCTTTGTTCACCAGAACACGCTTTTGTTCCAGCAGGGACTGGCGCGCACGGGGCCGACGCTCGCCGAACATCTCAAGATTCACGCGCTGGCCAGAATACTGCTTGCCGGCTCGATCCATAACATCCAGGTCTCGTGGGTGAAGCTGAACCGTCAACTTTCGCAGCTTTGCCTGCACGCCGGCGCCAACGACTACGGCGGAACGCTGATGGAAGAAAACATCTCGCGTGAGGCCGGAGCGACCGCGGGCCAGTACACGAGTCCAGAAGATTTCCAGGCACTGATTCTCGCGATCGGGCGCATTCCGGCAGAGCGCAACACAAAATATTCGCGCATGAAAATCAAGCTGCCCGTCGAAGCGCTTTCTTCGGAGGCCTGCTTCGAGCACGCGCCGGTTGCGGAGTTCGCATGAGCCGCGCCATCGCCGTCATCGGGGGCACCGGCCCGGCGGGTACGGGCCTCGTGCTGCGCTGGGCGCGGGCGGGAGAGACCGTCATCATCGGCTCGCGCGATGCCGCGCGGGCCGAGCAAACGGCCGAGACAATCCGCGAGCGCGCGGGCGCAAACAGTCAAGTTTCCGGGCTGGAGAATTCGGCCGCCTGCGCGAACAGCGATTTGCTGGTGCTCACCGTGCCGTTTGCTGGGCAGGCCGCGCTGCTGAAGCAGTTGAAGCCTGCAATTCGTCCGGGCAGCATCCTGATTGATGCCACGGTTCCGCTGGCTGCGAGCGTGGGCGGACGCGCCAGCCGCACCCTCGGCGTGTGGCAAGGTTCGGCGGCGCAACAGACGGCGGAACTGGTTCCGAAGGGCGTTTCCGTGGCGGCGGCATTCCAGAATGTTTCAGCAGAACAGCTCAACGGCGACGATGATGTCGATTGCGACGTGATCGTGTGCAGCGACGATCCGAATGCCACGCAGGTTGCGATGGAACTGGCGGCGAAGATCGCGGGCGTGCGAGCGATTGACGGCGGCAAGCTGGAGAACGCCCGCATTGTCGAGCAGATCACCGCGCTGCTGATCGGCCTCAACCTCCGGCACAAGGGGCATGGCGGAATTCGGATCACGGGACTGCCGGACGGCGCTTACAAGACGGCGCCGTTTCCACGGTAGGTACGTTTCGCGTCGACGAAAGTGGGACTGTGTCATACCGGTGTAAATCGTTTCACGGTGCCGCGAACAAGCCAGACAGGTGTACTATGGTGCCATTTTCGAGACCAAAAATGAAATTCCAGCTCATTATAAGGAGAAAATGCGATGTCCATTAAGAAACTGATTTTGATTTTTGCTGCCCTGTTCGTACTCACCTGCACGGTCGCCGCGCAGGACCAAACGCAAGGCCAACCAGAGAAAACCATAAAGCATGTTCCTATCCAGTCCACGTCGCCTGTATCCGGCAAGGAGATGTACACGGCATACTGTGCCGCTTGCCATGGAACGGACGGCAAAGGCGGAGGTCCTGCGAGCGGTGCGCTGAAGATTCCTCCCACCGACCTGACC
>JBEKWX010000123.1:0-9272 GCA_049512675.1 Terriglobales bacterium
GCGATCCGGCCCCACTTGCCGCGCTGCCAGTCGAGGCCCTGCACGGTGACGACGGTCTTCTTCCCGGCGAGCCGCGGAAGAAAAGAAAACAACGCAGGTCCCAGGCATTGGTAATGGACGACGTCGTAGTCCGACGTCATGGCATGCGCCGTGCTCAGCAAGGTGTGGACGAAAGTTTCCAGATGTTTCGAGCGGATGGTCAGCAAGCGCCGCACGCGCATGCCGTTGTGCGTGGCCGTTGAGATTGGAGGAGTGAAATAGGTGCGGCAATAGACGGTGACTTCGTGCCCCAGGCAGGCCAGTTCGTGCCAGGCTTGTTCGTAGTAGGCTTCAACGCCACTGTACTTGGAGACCAGGCCGCGACCGCCAATGAAGGCGACGCGGACGCTGCGGCGCGGGCTAGGGAGCTTCAGTGCGGCGGGGAAGGACAGAGGCTTCTTGGCGGAAGTGAGCCGGGAGTAGAGTCCGAGCAGCTTCTCCATGTATTGGTCGGGGTCGTGGTTCGCTTTCGCGCGACTGCGAGCGGCAGCGCCCATCTTCTGGATCAGATCGGGGCGGTCAAACAGAAATGCAATGGAGTGAGCGAGCTGTTCGGGGTGCCCGTCGGGATAAAGAAGACCGGTGACGCCATGTTGAACGAGTTCCCGGCGGGAACCCAGATCGGAGGCGATGACGGGCTTTTCCCAGGCATAGGATTCCAGGATGGATTTCCCTAAAGTCTCGTAGGCGTGGGAAGGAAACACGGAGAAGCTGCAACCGGCAATCAGTTTCTGGAGTTTCTCGCCCTGGACCATACCCGCGAACAGGACTTGGCTCAAGTTCAATTCCTTCGCCAGCGACTCGAGCCGGGCACGCTCGGGACCGTCTCCCGCGATCACGATAGGAATGTGCGGCAGCCTTGCCATGGCGCGCAATAGCTGATCGACGCCTTTCTCGGCGGAGAGCCGGCCGAAGTAGAGTAGGTATTCTTCGTCGACGGTGATGTCTTCTTTGCCGGGCAAGGCCTGGAAGTGGGGTAGGACTTCAATGCGTTGCGCAGGGAAACCGCTGGCGATCAACTTGTCGCGCACGAATTCGCTGGGAGCGAGGAACAGGTCGACGCAGCGTTCGTAGGTTCGCAACCATTTGTGCAGGTATGCTTCGGCGGCAAGAACCACCGCACTGGAACGTGGGCCGGTATAGCATCCTCTCGTAATAACGTGGTGGAAAGCGCCGTGACGGCAGAGTTCGCAGACGCTGCCCTCGGCCACAAAATTGTAGGTTGGGCACAAAATCTTGAAATCGTTCAAGTGGTAGAGCACGGGAATCTCGTGGTGCTTCAGTTCCCAAAGAATCGAAGGCGACAAGTGATGGTAGATTCCGCGAACATGGGCCAGATCGGGGGAAAAATCAGCCAGGCAACTGCGCATGGCGCGCCGGGCCGATGGTGAATAGAGGGCGTGCGCCGCCATCTTAACCTTCTTCAGCAAACCGGCGTTTGGATCCTTGAAGTCAAGATACGGGATGCGATAACCGCGGCCTGCGAAAGCGGGAGTGCGGCCGTGGGCCATGCTGAACAGAGCCGTTTCATGGCCGCGCTCATCCATCTGGTGGATGAGGTCGAAGAGGTGCCTTTCGGTGCCGCTAAACGGATAATCGTACTTGTTGCAATACAGGATGCGCATAGTTAACTTCCGATTGGGGAATGCGGGCCAGGAATTGCTGCGCGAAAGAGCGCAGATTCCGCTGGCGATTATAGGAAGCCGCGTGCTGGCCGCGGCCGCGCGCTGCATGCCGCCCAAAGAAGCTTTGTGGCCCTGAATCCAACTGACGGCGCTGACGAAATCAGGCAAAGAGCCAGGTTGGTAGAGAAATCCGGTGCGCTGGTGCTCGACCAGCTCGGGGATCCCGGTGATGGCGGGAGCCAGCACGAGCTTCTCGTGAGCCATGGCCTCCATCAGCGCCACCGGGATTCCTTCGCTCTTGCTGGTCATGACGACCAAGTCGGCGTAGCGGTAATAGCCTTGAAGTTCGGTGCGAGGCACGTGACCGATCAGGTGAACACGCCCCTGGAGCCCCAGGGCCGCAATCTGGCTTTCGAGAGCCGGGCGTTCCGGCCCCTCGCCCACGATCCAGCAGATAAAGTCGAGACTTTGGTCGCGAAGCGCGGCGCAGGCCTGGATAAGAAAGCGATGATCCTTCACCCGATGCAGGCGTCCGACGGACAGGAGGCAAAGCCGCTGCGGTTCCGCTATGACTTCCGCCTCGACCGCGGGAGTGGGTTCAGGCCAGGGGAGCACGCAATCGACCCCAAGACGTTGCACGATGATTTTCTCCGCGGGCGTGGCAGGATAGCTGCGAAGAATGTACTGGCGGTTGAAGTCGGAGACGGTCACACAGAACTGGCAAGCACGCAACTTGGCAGAGAGCAGGTCGGCGCGCTGCAGCAGATCTGAGCCGTGCAGGGTGAAGCTGAAGCCGATCCCGAGCAGACGGGCAGCGGCTAAGGCCATCCATGAGGCGAAGTATCCGTGATGAGCGTGGATGTGCTCGACAGCGAGTGGCGCCAGTTGTTCTGCCATAGTGGCACCCACCAGGGTGTGGCCTAGCGTACGAATGCGGCGGGCCGGGGAGGCTCCGCGATCCCAGATCAAGGGCTGCAACAAGTGCCAGAGGTTGTGACGATCGGAGGCGAGCCGGCGCGCCGCCCGCACCAGTTCATCGTCGGAGAGCGGCTGAAAAAAGCGCGTCTCTTTCCAGAAAGCGCGTTCCGCCAAGCTGAGATTGGTCGGCGAGACGCGTTTGCCACTACAGCAGATCACGCGCGCCCCGCGCCGGCGCAGTTCCGTGATTTCATCGGTCACGTAGGGTTCGAGTGGGGAAGGAAACTCGTTGGCGATGTAGGCGATGGTGGTCATGGCATGGACTCTTGGGACGCGCAGAGCATGCCGGCTACGGTGAACACCAGTCCAATAACGAACTGGTATGCCATGTCGACGAAGAAGGCGTTAAAGAGATAAACGCTCAGCATGATAGGCCAGACCTTACGCAGGGCAGCGACGGGGCCGGACTCACCGGGCGGACTGTGCCAGGAAAGCCGGAAGAGGTTGAAGAAAAGAATGCCGTACAGGGCTAAGCCAGGCACACCGAACTCAACCAGCAAAGCGAGGTAAGTGTTGTGCACGTAGAAGGTGCGGAGGTGGTAGCCCTCCATGCGGCGAGCAAGCTCAGCGTACATACTTCCGGCAGGCCAGCCGGTGAACGGCCGATCCTGAAACATCGCCCAGCCGGCATCGTACACGGCCAGGCGCGCCACCACCGGACCGCGTTCTCCGGTGCGGTCCCAAAGCGCGGTCTTGAGCGAATGGTCGCTGAAGCTGATTGTCAGGCCAACCAGGAATCCAAAAACCGCCAACAAGATGCACGCCGCTTGCAGGCGGCGTTCGATGAGGCGGAATCCGAGGACGATGGTGGAGACGGCGAATGAGATCCAAACGGCGCGCGTCATAGTGGCGAGCACGGCCAGGGGCAGAACCAGCCACAGCAACCCGACGACGCTTTTGCGCTTTTCGGAGAGCGCAATGACAAGAATCCCAAGAATGTTCAACGAAACCCCGTTGGCCACCGCCTGGAGAAATGGGCCGCGAGCGCGGTCGGCGTGAAAACCAAGGCTTTCGTCAAGGATGAACCGCGGAAAGATGAAGGAACGGGCGTCTGCGAAGAAGGCAAGGGCAATGAACACGAGGTAGGCGAGCGCAAGGATGACGAAAATTTCGAAGTGCCTACGTTGGGACGCGCCCCGGAAGACCATCACAGCTATGTGAAACAGGGCAAAGGGAACGATGTATTTGCTGGCAATAATGCTCCAGATTTGTGGGTCGAACGGCTCCCGAAGCGCACGCAACACGGCGAGCACCAGGAGACCGAGCATGGGCAAGCTCAGTCCGGCAAAGAATGGGATCTTGTCGCGGAGCGCCATCGTGCGCAGCGCGACAAAGAAGACCAGCACTCCGAAGGCGATTCGGTCGGCGTAATAGGAAAAAAGGTCCGGTGGCCGGAACAGGAAAACAGTCATCGCGGCCACGTAAAGGATGGAGGGAAACGCCAATCCCAGATGAAGGGGGCGAAGCAGCAGAACGGCAACTCGTCAAAGCGAGTTGTCATCATTGTCCCGGGTTAGAGCTAGAGCGCGGCTGGTCGTGGTTAGTGTGCCCATGGCGAGAGTCAGACTCCTTCCGGCGCGAACAGCACGCGGATTGTGCCGGCGAGGATGCGCAGGTCCAGGCGCAGACTCCAGTTCTCGATGTAGGTGAGATCAAGGTGCATGTTGAGTTCGAACGACGGACAGTCGCGCGCCGTAATCTGCCAGAGACCCGTGATGCCGGGTTTCACGTCAAGGCGGCGGTAGTGTTGAAGTTCGTAATGATTGACCTCGTCGACGGGATGAGGCCGCGGTCCAACCAGGCTCATTTCCCCGAGCAGTACATTCCAGAGCTGCGGGAGTTCGTCGAGGCTGTAGCGGCGGATGATACGGCCGATGGAGGTGATTCTGGGGTCGTCGTCAAGTTTGAAAATCGGACCTTGTCTCTGGTTACGGTCGCGCAACTCTTCCTTGAGGTTTTCGGCGCCGGTCACCATGGAGCGAAACTTGTAGCAACGGAAGCGGCGCCCTTTGGCGCCGGTGCGTTCCGCGGAGTAGACGACCGGACCGGAGGAGTCCAGGCGGATGAGCAGGGCAACGATCACCATTAGAGGACTGGCCAACACCAGACCGAACACTGCACCGGTGACATCCAGCAAACGCTTCATAAACAAGGCGGCGCCAGGTAAAGGCTCGCGATGAAGGGTGACGACCGGCACTTCTCCGATGTGATCGATGCTTGAGTCGGGCCATGGCCCCGGCGGCAGATCGGGTACGGCACGAATGTCCAGATGGTTACGGAACGCGATCTCAGCCGCTTCTCGCGCTTGGGCTGGCTGGTCGGGAAGAGCGAGGATGACCTCATCAATGAATTCAGCGCGAGCGAGCCAGTCCAGGTCTCCGATTCGCCCCAGTACGACCGGGGAAAGAGGCAGTTCGTCGTCCACGAAGCCGCAGACAGTTGCGCGGTGGAGGGGATCGTTGCGCAGTGCCTGAGCGATGGAGCGAGCGATCGGACCCCCGCCAACGATGAGGATATTGCGCGATTCCGTTTCGCGGCATCGCCGCTTCCATGCCAACTGCTTCAACCGGCGCCACAGCACGAGGCCGGCCAAGCTGCTTGTAAAGATCGTGAAGGCGGCGCGAGGACGCATTCCGTCCCATGCAGCGATGAAGACCAACGTGATCGCGAACAGGGTTGACCTCGCCAGGGCTGGGACGATTGCAGTGGGAGACGGATCCCCGTGCTGATAGAGCCCCTGCCAGAAGCTGAGGAGCGTTACCAGAGCGGCAAAAATAGGCATGTAAGCCCACGGCAGGCCCCATGCGGGAGAGAACAGCGATGACGCTCCGCAGACCGCCGTGAGAACCATCAAATCGGCTGCCGCCAATTGACAAGTAGTGAATCGATCGACGACAGGTTGCGGTGCGAGTTGCGGGGCTGGCGTTCGCGCCTGCGAGCGTCTCGTGGTGGTTTTGTCCTTAACGCTGACGCGACGCGTGGGGGAGGCATCGGGCGTCGGCGCGGACTTTGTCGGCGCGATCCTGGGACGCGGCATTGCAGGAGTCCCAGGAATCATGCGAGCGTACTGCGAGGGGCAATCGGTGGGTCCTGGGTTCCACAGTCGGTTTGTGATCAATTCGCCCATAAGATTCACAGATTCCGATACAAGCCCTGCGGCACGGGAAAACGGCGTTCCGCGAGCACGGTCCCGAGCAGAGGAACTTGCGCCTTGCTCAGCTGAAGCTTGATTTGAGCGGCGACGAGGCGTCTTGTTTTGTTGGCAGTAAGCACGAGCACCAGACCGTCGCAGGCCTGGCCAATGCTCGCCGTAAGCCAGGAGACTGGAGCACACCACAGAATGGAAAAGTCGAACTCCGTCGTGAGTTCGCGGAGCCGCGATAAGTTCTGATCGGTCAAGCGGCGCCCGCCCGTGTCTGGCAGCCAACTCTGGCGAGGAACCATCCACAACCGAGGTGCGATTGGCCAAGTGGCCTCCGCACGATGGGGGGGGCGGAATCTGCAATCGGTTTTGCAAAGGGAACGAGTCCGGGTTGGCGTCGATCAGGCCGACGTCGTACCGGTCCTCTGCAGCCAGAGTTCTGGCGATTTCGAGGCACAGTGTTGCAGTCGCGGTTGCTGGTTCGATCGCGGCAAATCCGACGTGCCGAACCAGCCTCGATTGAGGCCGAAAGAAAAGTTGCTGAACCAGCGCATGGATCTGCTCATCGTGAACCGAAACCGCCTGAGAAACTGCTTCGCTCTGGACTTGCCCGGTAATCGGAGCCGCGGGCGGCCGCTCCGCGGCAGGTGGAGTTTCGGCAAGAAGCTCACGGAGAGTGTTCACTGAATCACCACCTTCGGTCGTCCGATTCGAGAAAGGAAAGGATGCAGAACCGCCGGATCAGACGCCGGCAGCCAGGCCAGTACCGGTACTTCCAGTAGGTCGTAAGCTTCGTTAGGAGTGCGAATGGTTGGGTCAAAGTACTCGGTGGTAAAGGCGATGCCGATGCTGAACACCATGGCCAGTCCGAAGGCGAGCAGGAAATAGAGGAGCAAAGAGTGCACGGCCAGGGCCGGGGCTACGGGCGCTTCCACGATGGCCACATTAAGGATGCGACGCTCGTCGAGTGCGTCGCCAATGCGGGCTTCTTCGCGCTTGTGAAGGTAGAGCAGGTAGTTGTCTTCGTCGGCCTTGGCGGCGCGCATCAGATCCTGTTGGTCCATCGAGTCAGATTGCATTTGCTGGGCAAAGGCGCGCAAGGATGCGACTTGGGTGAAAGCGTCGGATTGCCGCGCCCGCAAGCCGTCCCGCTGCACCTGGTCCTTCTCGATTTCCATGCGGGCCCACTCATAGTTAGGATCCTTGTCGGTGGTTTCGTCGCGTACCGGGGTGAGCGCTTCGGCGGCAATCGAAGCTTGAGTTTCCGCGATTTGCTGTTCCACTTCCTGCACCAGCCGGTAGGACGGTTCAAAGCGGGTGAGAAGCTCGGTGCGCTTGAGTTGGAGGTCGAGCAGGTGCGTTTTCATCTTTTCGAGAGCCTCCGGATTATCGGCCCAGCGTTTGAGCGTGATCGACCGGGAGGGAAACGACTTGAGCTGTTCGCCGAGCGACGCAATCCGGCGCTCGGTCTCGACACGATCCTGGTCGACCTGGCGGTACGCCGCATCGGCTTCGCCTAACTTCTGCAGCGCGATATCGCGTTCCATCGCCGCCGAAACCACGCCCGAGCGCGAGTAAAGTGCACCAGTTCGGCTTCGGAATGACGCAGTCTTTTTTCGGATTCCGCGGTTTGCTGGTCGAAAAACTGGATCTCCCCCGAGGGCCGCTGGAGATTCATGTGCCTCCGCACATAGACGGTAGAAAGCGCTGAGAGGATCCGGGCCGCGCGTTCCGGATCGGTATCCTTGTAGCTGACCTGGATAAGGTTCGACTTTTTCAGGGCTTCGACATCCAAACGGCGGGACAGCTTGCGAACGGCATGTTCGATCTCGGCGGGGCGCTCGGAGTCCGGCGTGTCCGCTGGAACGAGGCCCGCCATATTTACAACTTGTTTCAGGAGATCTTCGTCGCTTAGGAGTTCAACTTCGGAATTGAGTTCTTCTTCCGTAATGTCGGGACGGGTGAAATCCATGGGACTGGCGGGCTGGGAAGAGACTATGGGGTCAAAGCGGCCCCGCCGCAGCAGAACCTTGAAGTGCGATTCATATCGCGCCGAGAGGAGCACGAAGAGCATCGTTGCCAGCAGTACGAAGCCGAAAGAAGCAGCCGCGAGCCGCGGACGCCGGAACAGCGTGGCCGCAAGTTCGCGGGGTGTTGGGGAAAGGTTGGTGCGCGATTTTCTGATCAATTCCGCGGACATGGGTCGTACAGCGAGCGATCAGTGCCGGCGAGATTAATGGGGACCCGCCAGACTTGGGAGACGAAAGTGAACGCTGCCACTCCTTTCTTCTAGAACTGCAATGGGTTCATGTACCAGCTCATGGCGTTTGTCGGAACGTACCTGCGAATCTTCGAAATCCGGCTCTGCGGCACAAAGATAAAGTCGCCGGGCTGAAGGTGAAAATCTTCGTGAAGATCGCGGGAATCCAGCATCTTCTTCAGGTCAATCACGTGGGATTCGGCGACGTACGCGGAAATCCGGCGAAACACAACGACCTGCGAATGACGGGCCTGCTGCGTGAAGCCGCCGGCAATCGCCACGGCTTCGTTTACGGTCAGATCCCCGCGCAACTCATACTTTCCCGGCCGCGCCACCTCACCCGAAGCGAGGAAGTAAGGCTTGTCAAAATCCTTTAAGGTCACGGTAACCTCCGGCTGGTGGAGAAAGCCGCGGTAGGCATAGGCAACCGCCTGCTGCATTTGGGGGACCGTGAGCCCTTCCGCTAACAGAGTGCCCGCACCTTTCAGTGCCACGAAGCCATCGGGCTGCACGGTCAAAGTCTGATTAAAGTCGGGAGAAAAAGTGAAATTTACGTCTACGGTGTCGGATTTCGTAAGCCGATAAAGCGGGTGGCGTTCCCCTCCGAATGCAGGATCTCCCTTGCCACCCGCTTTTCCGGGTTGTGTGATCGTTCCGTTGGTGGAAACGCGCGTGTCGGACCGGTCCTGGCTCTGCGAGCTCTCCGCCGCCGCGATCTTGCCGGTTGGCGGAGCAGATGACCCAGGGGCCGACGGCGCAGTCTCCTGAGCGGAGGTGACCACGGCTAGCTGCAGGATGAGTATGCCCGCAGCTCCCAAGACGACTTGTTTGGTAAATACATTCATCTCCGGACTCTCACCGTTGCTCAAAACGGCGAATTAAAGCAGCTCGGGCTTTTGAGCTGTTCGTCAGAAGGTACCGTTTCGTCCAAAGCACAACAAGACTTGGAAAGTACTGTCCACCGCGGTACGGGGCACGTTTCTGCCATCGAAAAGGTGATGAAATCGGCGGTTGGGCCGTCAGGGTTAGATCTGCGGCCCCAAACGCGCGCCCGGCGGAAGAGTGCGGCGGCGAATGTTGTGCACCAGGGTAGCCCTGCGAAAGTGGGCTTGAGGCGCGGAATTCATCACCAACAGGGTGTGACGAGGCCTACATCCGGTCCGTGCGCCTTGGGGCATGATGGGAGTGTGAATACCATGCGCTCCGCGAAGCTGGCCACGGGAACCCC
>JBEKWX010000124.1:0-9253 GCA_049512675.1 Terriglobales bacterium
GGATATTTCTCGTAGTCGAAGTCATGGAGAAGGCCGACCAGGCCCCACAATTCTTCGTCGGCTCCGGCTTTGCGGGCGTAGGCGCGCATGCAGGCCTCAACTGCGAGGGCATGTTTTCGAAGACTTTCCGATGAGGTGAACTCAGTTAGTAACCACCACGCGGCATCGCGTTGATTCATGTTTTTCCCCTGTTTCCTGGCGATTTCCGCCGCTTAACCATGGTTTGTTTCCATAAATACATTTGCTTCTCGCACTTTTGTCTTGACTTCCACAGGCCCAATCCAGCAGATTACTCTCTAGTTGGCTTTGAGAGTAGCCCCCCGCTCTGGCACTCGCAAAACCTGAATGGCTACCACACTTACTCCCGTGGACTCCCGGGAAGTTGTACGATGCGACCATTGTCTCTTGGTGCAATTCCGCACATCAAATAGCCTCTGCCGCCGTTGCCATCTGTCATTGGATGAGGACGAGGCGGAGATCGCCGCGATGACGGCGGCGCCAGAAGTGTTGCCGGTGAACGTCGATTCCAACGGACGCGGGCATCTGAAGCTGGCGCACTCGATCCGATCGCTGCGGCTGCGCAGCGGCTTGAGCCAGCGGCAACTGGCGTTGCGCATGTCGGTGCCGCGGACTTACGTGTCGAAAATCGAAAACGAGAAGGCGACGCCGACGCTGTCTTCACTGGAGCGGCTGGCAAGAGCGCTCGAGGTCAGTGTGCCAGATCTGCTCTCCGGCGGAGAACGGAACCGGCAGGAGGAAGTGCGCGAGCTGATGGAAGATCAGTTCGTCGCAGAAGTTTTGCCGTATCTGTCGCAGCTGAACGGAATGCAGATGTCGAGCATTCTGGCGCAGGTGCGGGACTTGACGGTGCGGGTGCGACGGAGCGCGTAATCAGCCACTGGCTGCTGGCTGCTAGCTGCTGACGAGACGCAACGTGCGCGGCTTTTGTTTCGCCTGTGCAGAGGCTCAATTTCTTGGCTTTTATCCGGGCACACAACCAACTGGACAGCCGGGGCCTTCGGGCTCCGGCTTTTTTGTGGCTGGCGCGCAATGCATGCGACCGCAATTGTGTCTTCGCCCACAAGCCAACCGGTCGGTATGAGAATTTCGTGATTACTGCCTGCCGTGCTTAAATGAAAAGTTGGGCGCCGATTTTTGTGTCATCCCCGCGCACGGCATCCGATCACAATTTCAAGACGAACTGCAGATCCCTCGCTCCGCTCGGGATGACAAGTCTTAGAGAGGAATGTCAGGCTTTTACATGACGAATCTTAAGCGGAGGCGGGAGATCCGATGGAGGAACTTTGGACTTCCAGTTGAACGAAGAGCAACTGCACCTTAGAAAGAGCGTGCGCGAGTTTGCGGAACGCGAGATTGCACCGAACGTCATGAAGTGGGATGAAGCCTGCGAATTCCCGCTGGCGACGATCAAGGAACTAGGCAAGCTCGGCCTGATGGGCATGATCTTCCCGCCCGAATACGGCGGCGCGGGTATGGGCTATGTGGAGTACGTCACGGCCATCGAAGAACTCGCACGCGTGGACGGTTCGGTGGGGATCATTGTGGCGGCGCACACGTCCCTCTGTTCGAACCACATTTATGTGGCGGGAAACGAGGCGCAGAAAAAGAAGTATGTGCCGAAGCTAGCCACCGGCGAGTACATCGGAGCATGGGGGCTGACAGAACCCTCGGCAGGGTCGGACGCGGGCAGCGCGCGGATGGCAGCGGCGCGCGTGAAGGGCGGGTGGGTGCTCAACGGCACTAAGACTTTCATCACCAATGGCCACTATGCCGACGTGGTAGTCGTGCTGGCGGTAACCGATCGCGCGGCGCACACGCACGGGCTTTCGGCGTTCATTGTCGAGAAAGGCAGCAAGGGATTCCGCGCCGGGAAAAAAGAAAACAAGCTCGGCCTGCGCGCCAGCGATACGGCGGAGCTAATCTTCGAAGACTGCTTTGTACCGGCGGAAAACATGCTGGGTGGGGAAGGGAACGGATTTAGAGACGCCATGCGCGTTCTTGACGGCGGGCGCATCTCGATCGCCGCGCTCTCGCTCGGCATGGCTGAGGGCGCATACGGGGCGGCGCTGAAGTATTCGAAAGAGCGGCAGCAGTTTGGCAAAGCGATCTCGGAATTTCAGGCGATCCAGTGGAAGCTGGCCGACATGGCGACGGAAATCGAGGCGGCAAAGCTTCTGACCTTGCGGGCTGCCGCCATGAAAGATGCCGGGATGAAGACCACGCTCGAATCGTCAATGGCCAAGCTTTATGCGAGTGAAGTGGCCGTCAGGTGCGCGAATGAAGGCGTGCAGATCCACGGCGGCTACGGGTTCATCAAAGACTATCCGGCGGAAAAGTTTTATCGCGACGTGAAGCTGTGCACGATTGGCGAAGGGACGAGCGAGATCCAGCGGCTGGTGATCGCGCGGCAGTTGCTGAAGGACTAAACTCGACTGCCTTTGGCATCAGCGCTTCTTCCCCCGCACAAACACATCCATGCCAAAAATCACGCTGCGACCCGGCATGGCCACGCCTGGAATCTCCTGGTATGCCGTGTTTGTCAGATTTGAGAATGCCAGGTGCGCGCTTACGTTCTTAAATTCGCGCCCGACGCTCGCATCCCAGAGCACATAGGGATCGCTCCCATATCGCTTGACCACGCCGATCCGGCTGCGGGCGACGACTTTCCCCGGCAGCGTTCCTTGCCATCTCACGACCGCATTGTTCGACGGATAGTTGAAGGCGTATTCGGATGTGTACCCGGGGAGCGGACCCTGTGCGGTGTACACGCCGGTGTAGGCCACATTGACCTGCTGGCCTCGCAGCCGCAATCCGAACGACGCTTCCACTCCAGTGAAGTTCAGGTGTGCGATGTTTTCCGCTTGGTAGGGATTGTCTGGCGAAACCGGGCTTGACGAAAACGCCACGCAGTCGATGTCGTTCTTATCGCGCCGTTCGAAGACTGTGACCTCCGCCTTATAGCGCCCTCCCAGGTCCCACAGCAGGCCGCCTTCGTAGCCCCAGGAGGTTTCCGGGAGCAGGTTCGGGTTGCTCTTATTGACTGGATCGGAATAATAGAGGTCGGTGTAGCTGGGCAGCCGGAAGGCGCGACTGGCGCTCGCTTTCAACTTCCAACCCGGCTTCAGCCACACCCCGCCGGTCAAGTACGGACTGAATTCCGATCTGTTGGTGTCGAAGACCTCTTCCCGCGCACCCACCGAAAACGAGAAGCGGCGCAACGCCCTGACATCGTAGTCAATGTATCCGGCGCTGTGTGTGCGCCGATGGTCGCCCAGGTTGTTGCTGTGGATGGATTCGTAGAATCCTTCGCCGCCGTAGAACAAGCTCGTGTTCTGTCCCAGCTGTTCTGTGCGGCGAACCGCCCCTTGCCAGCTTTGATCGATGTGGTTGTTTTCGTAGACGGAAGGATCGTCTCGCTCAAGGATGAACTCGTCCGTATGGCGGCGATAGCCGAAGTCGAACTCCGTCTTTTTGCCCAGGTCCTGCTTCAACCCGGCGAACCAGGACTTCGTCCTTTCCCATTCAGGGTAGTCGCCATAAAAATCGTTGGCGCCAAAAGGCTTGTCACCCAATCCCAGCATGACCAGGCTGCGGCCCAGCGCGGTCTGCGCTCCGCTGTTCGAGAAAATTGTCAGCCTGCGATAGTCGCGGTCCGGCATGAAGCCCGTGGAAAAATCCCGCGCCACGTCTAATTCTTCGTCCAGCCGGCGGGCCACAAAACCGGCCGACAAACTTTCCTGGGTGGTTCCGAAATTGCCAATCGCGGCGCCCGCCTGGGCTTCCGAGTACTGCGGGGGCCCGGTGATGGAATTGACGGTTCCGGCCATGGCATCCGATCCATAAAGCATGGAGCCCGCCCCCGGCAGAACTTCAATTCGCGCGAGTGCGCCGGTGGGCAAGGGCAGGTCGAGATCATGGTGGCTGGTCTGGACGTCATCCATGCGTATGCCATTCAACAGGACCAGCGTTTGTTCAAAGGTGGAACCGCGAATGGTAAGGTCGGCTTGTACGCCATTTGGGGCGCGCTCCTGCAAATCGATCGAGGGAATCAGTTGCAGGTAATCGACCCAGTGCGTGTAGAGCAACGGTTGCTCTCGCGTGTCGATCACTGTGATAGAACGGTCGATGTTCTGCACTGGCGCCGGTATGAACGTTCCCGTGACGGCGACGGTTTCTTTCCGGGCTGGAATTTTTCCGTTGCCGCAATTCGTAGTGGCGGCATTCGATGACTGGGCCGATTGCTCTGCTGGGGATTGTCCTGCCTGGGATTGTGCAACTTGCGGGCAAGGAGTTTCCTGCGCATCCGCCTCACCTGCGCTCGACAAATCGTAAGTCAGATAAAGAAGCAAGACAAACAGGACCGCTTTCAACTCGCCTCCGCGCACGAATTGGAATCATAACCCAACGGTAGCGTTGCCCAACTGAGCTGTTGCTGGCCCGGTGATTGCACGGCAGTCGCTCAAGGATTAAGATGCTCAGCACTTAGCGAAGCGAGAAGGGAGCTGCGATGATCAACGGAGCTCATGTCGTCGTTTACAGCAAGGACCCGGAAAGCGACCGCGCTTTCTTTCGCGATGTCCTCAAGTTTCCCGCGGTGGACGCCGGCCACGGCTGGCTGATTTTTGCGCTGCCGCCGGCGGAGGCGGCGTTTCATCCTTCCGAGAAGAACGACCTGCACGAGCTGTACTTCATGTGCGACGACCTGAAGGCAACGATGGAATCGTTGAAAGGGAAGAAAGTGAAGTGTAGCGCGGTGAAAGAGGTGCGCTGGGGCAGTCTGACCACGATCCTTCTCCCCGGCGGCGGGAAGGTGGGGCTCTACCAGCCTAAGCATCCGACTATGGTCGGGCGTTGAGATTGGATCAACGCGGATTCGCGCGGGTTGTTACACTATTCTGCTTGACTCCTAAGAGTGCAACCGCTGTCGACCATCTCCGCTCCGGCGATCCCCGCGCGCTGGCGCGCGCCATCTCCACGGTCGAGAACCGCGCTGCTGGCTGGTCGGACCTCCTCAAGGCGCTCTTTCCGCATACCGGCAAGGCGCGCGTCATCGGGCTGACTGGCGCACCCGGATCGGGCAAGAGCACGCTGGTCGATCAGCTCGCTAAGCACTATCGCAAAGAAAATCAAACCGTCGGCATTATCGCCGTCGATCCGACCAGCCCTTACACAGGCGGAGCGATTCTGGGCGACCGCATCCGCATGCAGGATCACTATAGCGACCCGGGAATTTTCATCCGCAGCATGGCCACGCGCGGATCGCTCGGAGGGCTGGCGCGCGCTACGGCAGATGCCGCCACTGTGCTCGATGCCTCGGGCCGCGACCTGGTCATGATCGAAACGGTTGGCGTCGGGCAGGATGAAGTCGACATTGTACGGCTGGCGGATGTCACCATTGTGATTCTTGTCCCCGGCATGGGCGATGATGTGCAGACGATCAAGGCCGGGATCATGGAAATCGCCGACATCTTCGTGATCAACAAAAGCGACCGCGAGGGAGCTGAGCGGGTGGAGTGCGAGATTCGCGCCATGCAGTCGCTGGCCACGCGCAACGACGGATGGACGCCGCCGATCGTGAAGACGGTCGCCAGCGAGGGCGTGGGAACCAAAGAGGTGGCGGAAGCGATCGCAGGCTACGAGGCGTACCTTAAGAAAGGGAACCTCGTCCTTAAGAAGAACGTCGAGAACTGGCAGGAACGACTGGTCGAGATGCTGCGCGATGCCATGCTGGAAAAAGCGCGCGCGCATATGGACGGCGGCAGCCTCGAGCGTTATGCGGCGGAGATCGCTGAGCACAAGCGCGACCCGTATTCGCTGGTGGAGGAGATTGTGCGCAGCGTCGGCCGTACGTAGATTGGATGGAGAGACGGGCGTCTCGCCTGTCCACGGTCGGCGCAGGCTTGGGGCCGGGAGGGGGCGCCCGGCGCTCCACCCGCGAGTATTGATCGACAACGGGCAGGCATTATGGAATTCAGCATTGATCATCTCGGTATCGCGGTGAAGTCGCTGGCGGCGGCGAAGTCCATTTACGAGAAGCTTGGGCTGAGCGTTTCTCCGGAAGAAACCGTCGAGCAGGAAAAAGTTCGGCTGGTGATGGTGCCCGTGGGCGAGAGCCGGCTCGAGTTGCTGGAAGCGACTTCAGACGATTCGACGATCGCCAAGTTTATCGCCAAGCACGGCGAGGGGCTGCACCATGTTTGCATGCGCGTTCCGGACCTGGCGGCGGCGGTTGCAAAATTGAAGGGCGACGGCGTGCGCCTCGTATCGGAGGAAATCAAGACGGGGGCGGGCGGGCACCGGTATGTGTTCGTGCATCCGCAGAGCACGGGGGGCGTGTTGCTCGAATTGGTGGAGAGTGGTCATTTGTAATTTGCAATTTGTAATTGGTAATTTGCGATTTGAAAAAGCGCAGGTTGACGCGAAGGTTTTGCAATTGCAAATTACCAATTACCAATTACAAATTACCAATTACAAATGTTTCAGCTTCTGCTCGCCGTGGATACTTCCGGGAAGAACGGCAGTCTGGCGCTGGCCCGCCTGATGCCGGGTCCGCACGAGAGCGAAATCAGTGTGCTTGAAGTTGTGCCGCTTGGCGGCGGCGCGTTTTCGGCGCAACTGGTGCCGCAGATTTCCGCGCTGCTGAAAAAGCACGGATATAGTAAGAGCGATCTGGGCGCCTTTGCGGTCACCAGCGGTCCCGGGTCGTTTACGGGGCTGCGCGTGGGCTTGGCTGCTATTAAGGCTCTGGCCGAGGCGCTGCAGAAGCCAATCGTCGCAATTTCATTGCTGGAGGCGGTTGCGTGGAGCAGTGCAGCGCGTGGCCGGGTTCTCGCAGCGCTGGATGCGGGCCGGGGCGACGTGTATGTCGGCGACTACGAACTCGAGCCTCAGGTGCGCCGCTGCCGCATGCACAGCGAACGCCTGCTGAGCTGGGAAGAGTTTCTGGCCGACGCCAGGGGGAAGGCGGTCGTCACGCCCGATGCCGGGTTGGCGGAGACGGTTCGAGCTGCGGGAACCGCTGCCGGAACTCTTGTTGAACTGATTGACTATCCGAACAGCGGGGCGATTGCCCGGCTGGGTTGGGAGCATCTCGAGCGGGGCCAGACGGTTCGTCCCGAAGAACTGGAAGCCAACTACATCCGCCATTCTGACGCTGAGATTTTCTCGAAGCCGGCGCCGTGAGAAGCTGAGTCGGCGCTCGTTGCGCATCCCCTAAAGGGGCATGTTATGGCGAAGAATTTGCGGTATCGCTGAAGCGATACCCTGATACGAAACACCTTGATACGAAACACCTTTCCATGCCTGTGGACATTCGATCTGCCGCGTTGAATGACGTCCCGGCGATTCTCGCCATCGAACAGCAAGCGCCGACTGCAGCCCACTGGACCACAGAGCAGTACAACAAGTTGGTGGAGGGCGGAGTCGTTCTGGTGGCCGACGAAGCAGGCAAGCTTTGCGGATTTATTTGCGCGCAGGCGGGCGCGGGCGAATGGGAAGTGGAGAACGTGGTGGTGGCCGCCGAATTCCTCCGCCGCGGCATCGCCAATGAATTGGTACGCGAGTTGATTAAGAGTGCGGAGAGTGAGGCTACGTCGGCGATTCTGCTCGAAGTCCGCGAATCGAATGTGCCCGCCCGCCGGCTGTACGAAAAACAGGGCTTCCGCGAGGTGGGCCGCCGCCGGGCGTATTACAGGGATCCGGCGGAGGATGCGATTCTGTACGCGCTCCGGTTCGCCGCCAGCCCCACCGGGGAGAAGCTGAGCGCCAGAAAACGCTGAGATCGGGCGGTCAGGCAGAGGTCAGAGTCTCTTCGATGACGTGGGCCAGCAGTGCGCCATACGCTGCCAAAGAGAGAGGGTGGAAGGAGCGCTGGCAGAGTCAGACTCTGCCAGCGCTTTATTGGAGAGGAAGTGCGTGTGAGGACTGTTGTGGAAGGTCGCAGAGTTGGAACTCCAGTGAGTGGTTTTTGTTTTCGTCCCCGATGCTGATGAGAGCGTCGAGGATGCATTCGAGGGCTGCGGCGGAACCTGACCAGACGCGGGAAAAAGACTCGCGATGAACCGCTAATTCGCCGATCAGGCGGCCGACCGCGTGGGAGCCGAGATCGAAGTCGGCCAGAGTCAGGTCGCTGCCGATGGGTAGCGGAGGGTAGTGTGCTGGAGGCAGACGGAGGCTGGCGCGGGTTAACCAGTGGGCGATTAGCGCTCTGAGATGCTCACGGCAGCAGGCGCTTTTCATATCTTTCTGCGAGGCGAGCGAGGAATGCCAGGAGAGGATCTTCAAGCGGTCGAGCCAGCGGTTCTCGACCACCAGGAACCATCCTGTGCGGCGAAACGTGTCGATGCCACAAACGGAGCAAGGCGAGCGTCTTGTGATTGCGTAATCCATCGGGGCCCTTTGAAAATCAGCAAGCGCTGCCAGCGGCGCGGGTGAGGAATCGTGGACCCACGCGCTCGCTGAGGGGGACCGTCAGCATCCCCAAGGTGGTGTCGAAGCGGAGCGTGAAGTGGGCGGAGCAGGCGTCGCAGAGCCAGAAATGCTCACGCCGGCGGAGTTTCCGCCGGTTGCTATTGAACGCAGAGCTGAGGTCCGTAGGACAAGTTTCCGCCAGGAACAGTTTGCCTTCGCGTAGGGAACGGAACGGAATCGTGCATGTGGGGTTGGCGCACTTATGCAGCATGACTGGATCCGATCTTCTCTTCAGTGAGTTTTTGCCAGAGAGCTCTAAGCACAGTGCACTTGAGAGGCCGAACACGTGGCCACCACATGAGAAGCAATTAATCCGTGGTTACTGTGAGTTAGATCGTGGAAAAGTGATATGGATCACGGTGCGCCGTGCGGCGCCGACGGAGAGCGGTCGCGTCCGCCGAATGGCCGTCATTGATTGCGAACATCCCAGCTGTGATGGGGATCACAGGTCAGTGGGTCACTAACGCACCATCCAGGTCGAGGCGGCGACGAGGACTCCTGCGGTCGCCATCAACAGGCCGAAGTACCAGAATATTCGGCGGCCGGAGAGCAGGGTGATCGAGGTGACCACCAGGGCGATCTCGAGGAAGACTTCGCCGAGATCGAAGCGGTCGGCTTTGCGGTGGGTGAGGGCGAATTCTTGCTCGAATTCGCGGGCTTTGGCCTCGAGCTCTTTCTTCTCGTCTTTGTAGCGGTCGGCTTCGGCGCGGACTTTTCCCTCAAGCTTGTCGGCGGCTGCGGCGTCCTTGGAGGTGACCACGCC
>JBEKWX010000125.1:0-10149 GCA_049512675.1 Terriglobales bacterium
TCGTGTTATGCTCGCTCAAACGAAAGCCTCTTGTTTGGTGAAAAACTGCGTCGACAACAGCTTTTTACCATGAAGAGGCTTTTCGTGTTTCTGAATTCACGAATTTTTCAGGCTAAGGCTGGCAGTTTTGATTGATGCGAGCAACTCTGAGCGTGCGAGTGGCCTATATAGACCAGAAGTAAAGGCGGCGTGGGAACTATTGACTCAATTAATCATGGGCCCCGATGACACAGCGCTTGTGGTTAGGGTTGCCACCGAAGCAGAAGCCAGTCCCTTGATGAACCGAGACCAGTTGTTGAGCTACAAGATCGATTTAACCCCAGGCGGAGGAACTGCGCTCTACGACGGTGTCGCTCTTGCGTGCAAAAGGATAAAGGCCGATGCAATTCAGCCCGCTCGTCGCGTGCTCATTGTTTTGAGCGATGGAGGGGACAATCTGAGTCATGTCAACCATGATGAGGCAATCGCCAAGGCACTCGAAGCAGGTGCTGTCATTTTCGCGGTGAGCACAGAAGACGGCTCTGTAGGTTTTGCCCGCGACGGGCTAGGCAATACAAGGCTTAAACAGTTCGCGGAGAACACTGGAGGGGAAGCCTTCCTTCATCTTCGCGGCAAGGGAGTCGATAAGGCTTTTTCCACCATCCGCAACCGGATCGAGAATATGTACAACGTAAGCTACGAACCAGCCGACCCGAACAAGAAAGGCTTTCATTCAATTGAGCTAAAGTTGTCCAGGGGAGACAAGACTAGCGTCCGAGCCGCCAAGGGATATTACATTAACTAGAGATTTGCGTTCCAGAGAGCGACGCTAGTGGCTGAATTTGCGCAAATTCAGCCACTACCGAGAGCAACTACCTTCTTTGAGCCTCCCCAACCCCTGTGTTAGCATCAGAAGTTTCGCAGGTGTTGTTGGGCTGGCCTGTAACCTGTACTCATCCTCATCCCGGGCCTTATCACCCTTCCCGTAAGCCTGCGGAAGGAGACAACCCGTGAAAGTGTACGAAGGAGCCAATCTATCTCCGCAACCTTGCCCTTATCGGACACGGGCGTGCCGGAAAAACTTCCCTGGTGTCCGCCATGCTCTACACCGCCGGCGCCACGCCGCGCCTCGGACGCGTGGACGACGGCTCCGCCCCCACCGACTACGACGAAGAAGAAATCGCGCGCAAGATGTCGATTTCGACCGGCCTCGCTTTTGTCGAGTGGGGCAAGCCGGATGCGAAGGTCAAGATCAATCTGCTCGACACTCCTGGTTTCAACATGTTCGTGCACGAGGCCAAGATGGTGCTGCCCGTGGTGGACGCCGCGCTCGTGGTGGTGGACGGCGTCTCCGGAGTCGAGGTCGTGACCCAGCGTGTCTGGCAATACTGCAATGACATCGAGCTGCCGCGCATGATCGTCGTCAGCCGCATGGATCGCGAGCGCGCCGACGCTAACCGCGTGCTCGAATCGCTCACCAACGCCTTCGGCCGCGCCGTCACGCCGCTGCAGTTGCCTATCGGCAGCGAGAAGAGTCTCAGCGGCGTTATCGATCTGGTCCGCATGAAGGCCTACACCTACGAGATGGGCGGAAACGGCAAGGGCAAGGAAGGCCCGATTCCAGCGAACATGGCCGATGTGGCCAAGGACGCTCACGAAAAATTGGTGGAACTCATCGCCGAGGGCAAAGATGAGTTGATGGAAGAGTTCTTCGAAACGGGCACGATCCCCGAAGAGCATCTGGTACCGGCGCTGCACGAAGCGATTCGCGAAGACAAGCTTTTTCCTGTGCTCTTCACCTCGGGCCTGGGCAACATCGGTGTCGACGAGCTGATGGATTTCATCGTCGACTACACGCCCGCCGCCAGCGAACATCACGCCCTCACGGGCTGGACGGCCGAGGGCAGCAGCGAGCCGGCCGTACGCAAAGGCACCGACCAGGAGCCCGCTTCCGTGTACGTCTTCAAGACCATGTCGGATGCGTTCGCCGGGCGCATTTCCTACTTCAAGGTTTTTTCCGGCGTGCTGAAGGACGACGCCTCGCTGCAGAACTATAACCGCAACACGCAAGAGAAGTTCGCGCACATTTCACTCATCCAGGGCAAGCAAGCGGTTCCGATCCCGGAGCTGCATGCCGGCGATATCGGAGCGGTCGCAAAGCTGAGAGAAACTCTCACCGGCGACACGCTGGGCGATAAGTCGTCGCCGATCCGCTATCCCGCCGTGCAGCTGCCCGAGCCGGCGATCACCTTCGCGATCGAGCCGAAGAGCCGCGCCGACGAAGACAAGCTCGGCGTCGGCCTGCACAAGCTGATGGAAGAAGACGCTATGCTGCGCTTCTTCCGCGATCCGCAGACCAAAGAGTTCCTGATCGCGGGCACGGGACAGCAGCACATCGAAGTCGTGGTCTCGAAAATGAAAAAGCGTTACCACGCGGAAGTGGTGCTGAAGGCGCCCAAGGTGCCGTATCGCGAAACCATTCGCGGCAAGGCCGATGTTCAGGGACGCCACAAGAAGCAGACCGGCGGCCACGGCCAGTTCGGCGATTGCAAAATCAAGATGGAGCCGCTGCCGCGTGGGGCCGAATTTGAGTTCGTCAACGATATCTTTGGCGGCGCAATTCCGCGCAACTTTATTCCGGCTGTCGAAAAGGGAATCAAAGACGCCGCTGCCCGCGGCTACCTGGCGGGCTATCCGGTGGTGAACTTTCGCGTGATCCTCTACGACGGCTCTTACCACGACGTGGATTCGAACGACCTCTCGTTCCAGATGGCGGGACGCATCGCTTTCCGCAAGGCCATGGAAGTCGCCAAGCCGACGCTGCTGGAGCCGATCATGACGGTCGAGATCACCGTGCCCGACGAATTCGCCGGCACCATCATGGGCGACCTCAACAGCCGGCGCGGACGCATCCAGGGCATGGATAACAAAGGCGGCAACACGATCGTGAAGGCCGAGGTGCCCATGGCCGAAATGCTCACCTACGGCGCCGATCTCACTTCCATGACGCAGGGCCGCGGCAGCTTCTCGATGGAGATGCACCACTACGATACCGTCCCGCAACAACTGCAGGACAAGATAATCGAAAGGGCCAAAGCGGAGCGCGGCGAGGTTAAGGAAGAAGAGGAGTAACCCCTCCGTAGCATTTCGGTGGAGAGACGGGCGCCCCGCCCGTCCGCATCGAGGCACTGCCCAAAGGCGAAAAAACAGATTCACCACAAGCCGTTTGTGGCGTACCATTCGTCTTTCTTCTTTCTAACGTCTAAGGAGGCACGGATGTCCAAGCGGAGTTCCCCAATCTGCTGCCGCTTGTCCTTCGCTACGCTCGTTCTCTTACTTATCTCCCGGAACGCGATGACCCAACCTGCTATGACCCCGGAAAGCAAGAGCACAACCCTGGAGATCGACCACGTGTCGGTCTGCGGATCGAATCTTGACACGCTGCGGCAGGCCTTTACGGATGTGGGGCTGACCCCGGACATCGGCGGTCCGCACGGCAACGGCATTACCCAGATGGCCATCATTGGCTTCGATGACGCGTCTTACCTTGAACTGATTGCACCGGTAAAACCGGGCGCGACTGCGGGATCGGACTGGGCGAAGTTCATGTCCGAGGATGCGGTCACCTGCGCCTGGGCGGTGGGGACAAACGTTTTGCTGCAGGACGTCGATCGGCTGAAGAAGGCCGGGCTTCCCGTTACCTCTCCCGAACGCGGCAGCCGTAAGCGCCCTGACGGCATGTCGGTCGAGTGGATGACCGCTGCCCCTGGCTCCGGAACACCGGGCTCGACGCTGCCCTTCATCATCGAAGACCAGACGCCGCGCGCCTGGCGCGTCCAGACTTCGGACAGTGTAAAAGGAGCGCCGGTTTATGGCGTCGAAAACGTCGTCCTCGGCGTCAACAATCTGGATGCTTCGATTGCCTTGTTCCGCAAGGCTTATGGCTGGGCTGAGCCGCTCACCGAGACGCAGAGAGACTTCGGCAAGCTCGCGTACTTCCCCGGCGAACCCGTGATTCTGGCAGCTCCTTTGGGCGGAGGCTGGCTCTCGGACCGGCTTGCCAAGTATGGCGAGAGCCCGGTCGCCTACCTGCTCGGCACGCGCGACTTCGCAGCTGCGGCCAAGAAGTACAAGCTCTCCGGCAGTAAGACCTGGTTTGGGCAGAAGGTGGCGTGGTTTGACGCGGGCAAGTTGAAGGGCGTGCGGCTGGGCGTGATTGGGCAGTAGATTGTGTGGGGCGGACATTCTTGTCCGCCAACTTGGAACCCTCCGCGGCGGTTGGCTCAGCGTTGAACTTTCGCGGACAAGAGTGTCCGCGCCACACTGGCCACTCGCCACCGACAACTGCTACCATCGCCTTCAGTGTCCGCCGCCAAAGATAATCCCAATTTGAAGGACCGCCTAGTCTCGGCCGCCCCCGTCGAGGACGATTCCTCTTTTGAGCTCAAGCTTCGGCCGCAGCGTTTGCAGGAATTCATTGGCCAAGCCAAGGTAAAAGAGAATCTGGACGTGGCCATTCAAGCCGCCAAGACGCGAGGTGAGGCGCTCGATCACGTCTTGCTCTACGGCCCGCCCGGCCTGGGCAAGACGACGCTGGCCAACATCATCGCCAACGAACTGGGCGCGGCTTTTCAGCAGACCTCCGGGCCCACGTTGCAAATCAAGGGCGACTTGACCGCGATCCTCACCAATCTGCGCGACCGTCAAGTGCTTTTCATCGATGAAGTGCATCGTCTGCAGCCCGCGCTCGAAGAGATCCTCTACTCCGCGCTCGAAGACTACAAGCTTGACATCATGATCGGCCAGGGCCCGTCGGCGCGCACTCACACCATGGACGTAAAGCCCTTCACCTTCATCGGCGCCACCACGCGCGCCGGGCTGCTCTCGGCTCCGCTGCGCTCGCGTTTCGGGCTGCTGCTGCGGCTTGAGTTCTACACTCATGATGACCTGCGCGTCATTGTCGAGCGTTCCGCCGAGATTCTCGGCGTGAGCATCGATCGTGCCGGAGCCACTGAAATCGCGAGCCGTTCTCGGGGAACGCCGCGCATCGCCAACCGGCTGCTGCGGCGCGTGCGCGACTATGCCCAGGTGCGGGCCGCCGGCTCCATCGATCTGCCTGTTGCGCAGTCCGCGCTCAGCATGCTTGAAGTGGACCGCTACGGCTTTGACGAAGTCGATCGCAAACTGCTGCTCACCATCATCGAGAAGTACCAGGGCGGGCCGGTGGGATTGAATACGCTGGGCGCGGCGCTCGCCGAAGAGCCCGACGCCATCGAAGAAATCTACGAGCCGTTTCTGATCCAGATCGGCTTTCTGAACCGCACGCCCCGGGGCCGGGTCGCGACCCAGCTCGCCTATGAGCACTTCGGAATCACTCCCAACCGGCGGCAGAGTTCCCTCTTCTAGAGAAAATCACGTAGGGACGGCCGCCCCCGGCCGTCCAGCCGAGCGAAACTCGGCAGCTGGGGGCGCTCGCCTGACTATCATTGGACCGAGGGCGCACGTTCCCACACGATGCGTTTGACTTTCCCCGCCGCAATCTGCGTTAATCACTCTTCGTTCACTGGAGGAATCATGCGCGAAGTGATTGCCACCGATCAGGCTCCGCAAGCCATTGGGCCGTACTCGCAGGCCATTCGGGCCGCCGGGCTGATCTTCACTGCCGGACAGATCCCGATCGATCCCGCCACCTCGCAGATCGTCGCCGGCGATGTGAGCGCACAGACCGACCGCGTGCTCAAGAACCTCGCCGCCATTTTGCAGGCCTCGGGCAGCAGCATGGAGAAAGTCTTGCGCTGCACCGTCTTCCTCAAAAACATGGGAGATTTTGCTGCCATGAACGAAGTCTACGGACGCTATTTCAAGCAGGCGCCGCCGGCGCGCTCCACCGTCGAGGTCGCCCGGCTTCCGAAGGACGTTCTGGTTGAAATTGACGTGATCGCGCTGGCTTGAAGAAAACTGACCGGAAGAGGCAGGATTGTAGAAGAACTTTGCAGACGCGACGTTGGCTCTTAGCTCTTAGCTTTTGGCTTTTAGCTATAAGCCAAGAGCCAATAGCCAAAAGCCTAAGCATGAGAAAAGGGGAATTATGAAAACTGTTATTGTCGCCATCACACTATTCGCACTGGCCGGCCTGATCGGCGCCCAGACGGCTGCCACAAGCACCAGCGGGCCGACCAAGGTCACCGGCGAGCCCACCAAAACCGCCAGCGGTCTCGAATACTGGGACATCAAAGTTGGCACGGGCGCGGTCGCGCAAACCGGGCAGCAAGTCAAAGTCGATTACACGGGCTGGCTCACCAACGGCAAGAAGTTCGACAGCTCGGTCGGGACCGGCCGTCCATTTGCTTTCAAGCTGGGCGGCGGCCAGGTCATCAAGGGCTGGGACGAAGGTGTGGCCGGCATGAAAGTCGGTGGTAAGCGCCAGTTGCGCATTCCGCCGGACCTGGCCTACGGAGCAAAGGGCTATCCGGGGGTTATCCCGGCCAACTCGACCCTCATCTTCGACGTGCAACTGATAGATGTGAAGTAGCTGGTGTGGGGACGGGGCTTTGCCCCGTCCAAGCGGAGCGCAGCTCGGCAACTGCGGGCTCTGATCTTCCTACGCCTTAACGACTTTGCCGCTGCGCAGACAGGACGTGCAGACGCGGATGTGCTTGGTCGCGGCTCCCACTTTGGCGTGAACCGGGCGCAGATTGACGTTCCAACGCCGTTTACTCACATTGTGGGCGTGGCTGATGGTGTTTCCGAACTGCGGCCCCTTGCCGCAGATATCACAAACTCGTGCCATAAACTCTGAAATCCTTCCAGGCCTGTTGCCGAAACCTTGATTTTACAGGAATCCGGCGGATTTCGCCAAGGCAGCTAAATGCGCCTCGTCAGCCGCCGGCCATGGTGTTCATACTCTCCAATAGTCGGGTCGCCACTGCTGGACGGCTTTCTTGATTTCGGGAGCGGCGAGCTTCTCGTTCAGGGCTCGGGCGGCGAGCGTGGGGAGTTCCGCGTCGGAAGCGAAGCGCAGGGCGATGAGTTGCGATTCGGTAAATTCTGCGATGCGGGGACGAAGGGCGGCGTCGAGCAAGGACGCGAGGCGCAATCTTTCTTCCAGCCGGATGACCCGGTCTTGCACCTTAAGGGCATAAAGCCGGGTCTTGAAGATGACAGCCATTGCCGCGATCATGACGACCACCAGCCATGCCGAATGCAGCCCCGGCCTTTGGACCAGATGGACGATGGTCGCGATCAGCGTGATGGCAAATACGGGCAAGATGAAAAAGTGGAAGGGCGGATCAAGACGCGTGTGATTGGAAAAATTCTGGGGGGATCCGTTAGCCATGGGGAAAGGCTCCTTTTGAAACTGGAAGTATCATCGCACGTTTGGACGGCTGCGGAAAAATTTCCCGATCCCACTGCAAGTTTACTTGGCAAGACGTCGACGCTCTTGCCTGGGTTGCTCTTGACTCGGTGCTCTCCGATCCCAAACCATGCGTTAAACTCGAACAGAGCCGACGCATGGATAAGGCAACCATTCTGTTCAATCCCAATTCTGGCCGCCGCGGAAAAAAGCGCGACGGGGAACTGAACCATGCCATTGGCATCATCCAGTCAGCCGGGGTTCGAACTGAGCTTACGGTTTGCCGCTCCAGCCAGGAAGCGAGCGACAACGCCCGCTGTGCTGTGGCCGACGGCAGTGACACCGTGTTTGCCTGCGGAGGCGATGGCACGATCCACGATGTGATTCAGGGATTGGCGGGCACGCCCGTCGCACTCGCCATTCTCCCGTTCGGCACCGCCAATGCTCTCGCCCACGACCTCGGAATCCCGCTCCGCCCGGGCGCCGCGGCTCAGGCAGCGGTCGACGGCAAGAGCAAGCTCCGCCGCATTCCTCTCGGGCGAATCGAGTACGAGGATTTCAACGGCCAACCGGCCACGCGCTTCTTCACCGTTGCCGCCGGAATCGGCGTGGACGCGCACCTGTTCTACAAACTTACGGCGGAACTCAAGAACCGCTCCGGCATGACGGCCTACTACCTCAAAGCCTGGCAGTTATGGGCGACGTATAACATGCGCCGGTTCGAGGTCGAGTATGCCAACGGAAGCGGCCAGCGGCAGCGTGCCTTACTGACTGAACTTATGGCGGTACGAATCCGCTTTTTCGGAAACGTCCTGCGCGAACTGGTTCCCGGAGCTTCGCTCGATTGCACCGATCTGCGCGCCGTCATGTGCCGCACCGCTAGCCGCAATGCCTATCTGCAGTATGTGGCCGGAGCGCTGCTTGGCCGCCAATGGGATATAGACGGCATCGATCTGGTCCGCTGCTCTGAGGTCGTCTGCCGGTTGCCGGAGAAAAGCGGCAGCGGCGCTAATGACGATGGCGGCGGCGATGTTCATCATCATGTTCACCATGAAGACCGCGTCTATGTTGAAGCCGACGGCGAACTGCTCGGCCGCTTGCCCGCCCGCATGACGATGGTTCCCGATGCGCTGTCCCTGGTGGTGCCAGCATGACCGTGTCGTAGAGACCGAGCTTAGCCCGTCTCGGCTGTGCACTACATTTAGTTCCACTACACTCTTGATCAGGAGAGTCTTTGGAACCCGTCACTCACTTTCTATTCGGCGCCACCATGGGCCGCGCCGGACTCAATCGCAAGACCGCGCTGGCCACCGCCACGTTAACCTTGGCCGCTGAAGCACCCGACCTCGACGTCCTCAGCCGTTTCGGTGGCTCCGCGTTCGGCTTGAACCATCACCGCGGCTTCACTCATTCTTTCCTGGGCGTGCCGCTGGTGGCCGCCGTGGTCGTGGGATTCATCTATCTACTCTGGCGCCTGCGTGGCCGCAAAACCCGCAATCCCAACCTTCCCCCGCGCTGGGGATTGCTTTTTGCTTATGCCTGCCTCGCCGGCTTCAGCCACATTTTCCTCGACTTCACCAACAACTACGGAGTGCGTCCGCTCTGGCCGTTTTCCGAGCGTTGGATTGCCTGGGACATCGTGTTCATCGTCGATCCCGTCATCCTGCTCGTGCTTACGGTCGGACTGATTCTTCCCGCATTATTTTCGCTCATCAACGAAGAGATCGGCGCTCGCAACAAAGACGCCAGGCCGACCGGAAGACTGGCCGCGACCGTCGCTCTGCTCGCTGTTGTCGCTTATTGGGGACTTCGCGACTACGAGCATCGCCGCGCCGTAGCCGCACTCCAGTCGCGCACCTACCAGGGCGCTGATGCGATTCGAGTTTCCGCCTATCCGTACTGGGTCAATCCGTTTCGCTGGCATGGCGTGGTAGAAACGTCAGCTTTCTTCGCCAGCATGGACGTCGATTCGCTGAACCTCGATTCGATGTCTCCCGAGGTCGATCCCCAAGCCGAGATGCAGATTCGCTACAAGCCCGAAGAAACGCCGGTCACTCTCGCGGCAAAGGAGACCTACCTTGGACGCGTGTACCTGAGTTGGGCCCAATACCCCATAACCGAGACCGAAGAGCTTGAGAACGGCGCCGCCATCGTTACTGCGAACGATCCGATCGGCAACGGCCGCGCTGCTTATGTCGTCCGCTTCCGCGATCTTCGCTATGACTATCCTGGGCGCAACATGCGCGCCACGCTCGGCGCAACGGTGTTCCTGACTCGCGATCTGCATGTCGTGGAGGAACATTTCGGGATGAGTACACGGGGACGGCCATCCGGCCAAGATACGCGGCAAAGATAGATGAAGAAGTTCGCGCCTAGTTCTTCGAGCCCGCCAGCCGGGTGCTTTCTTCCCAAAGACGGCGAGCCGCCGCGTCGTCTTGCGCTTCCGGGCTGGGTGCTGTCGGCCGGCACTTGTGGAAATATACGCCCGTCACGCTGGCCACCTCGGGTGACGATGCCAGGTAGGTCAACGTTTCCGCGCCCTGTTGCGGAGAAAGCGCAAAGCGCTTGGCGATTCCGATGACAGAGGAAATCAAGCCGCCACTCTGATCGCCGAAACGGGTGGCGACAAAGCCAGGATGCAGACAGTTGGCGGTCACGCCGGTGCCCGCGAGACGGCGCGCGAGTTCGCGCGTAAAAAGAATATTGCACAGCTTGGAGCGGCCATAAACCTTGAAACCAGGCCCTCCGTAGCGCAGCCATTGCAAGAAGTTGCGGCTGCGAAATACCTCGGCCGACTGCAAGTCGTTCAAGTCGAG